>NZ_JBEPFC010000034.1:0-52861 GCF_040301705.1 Streptomyces sp. NPDC000151
GGCCGTTCCCGGGCCGGTCCGAGGCGATTCGGTCAGCGGGGCCGGGGCCGGAAAGCGGGGGCCCGGCCCGCCGCGCGGCACCTGCCTGTGCCCACGCGGCCCAACCGCCGCGGCAGTCACCGGACATCCCGGGAGGTGCATGGGCCCGCATCGCCGCGGAAGCGGCCGGAACCGGGCACCGGGGCCCGCCGGTCCCGTCACCCCGAGCGCGGGCGGAACCCGTGCGGGCGGTGCCGCCCGGCCACCTCTTTGCCGGACCGGCAAGAAAGCTCGCACCCGCCGCGCGGCCGTCCGATGATCACGGAGAGCGGGAACCGCTGATCACGGAAAGCGGGACCGCGCCCGCCACCGCCTCAGGAGGAGACATGCCGCAGCCCACTCCCGTACCGACACCGCAGCACCGCCTGGTCCGCACGCCCGGCGGCCGTATCCATCTCGTGGAGCAGGGCACCGGCCCCCTGGTCCTCTTCGTCCACGGCTTCCCGGAGTCCTGGTACTCCTGGCGCCACCAGCTCCCGGCGCTCGCCGCGGCCGGCTTCCGCGCGGTGGCCGTCGACGTCCGCGGATACGGCCGCTCCTCCGCGCCCGCCGCGGTCGACGCGTACCGGATGCTGGACCACGTCGAGGACACCGCCGCCGTCATCGAGGCCCTCGGCGCCGGGAGCGCGGTCGTCGTGGGCCACGACTGGGGCTCGCCCATCGCCGCCCACACCGCGCTGCTCCGGCCGGACCTCGTCACGGCCGTCGGGCTGCTGAGCGTGCCGTACGCGCCTCGGGGCGGGCCCCGGCCGACCGAGGCGTTCGCGGCGCTCGGCGGCGACGAGGAGTTCTACGTCGGCTACTTCCAGGAGCCCGGCCGGGCGGAGGCCGAGATCGAACCGGACGTCCGCGGCTGGCTGGCCGGGTTCTACGCCGGGCTCTCGGCCGACACGATGCCGCGGGGCGGCGAGGGCAGCCTCTTCTTCGTGCCCCAAGGCGGCCGGCTCCGCGACCGTTTCCCCGTCGGCGTCCTGCCGTCCTGGCTCACCGAGGCCGATCTCGATGTGTACGCGGGGGAGTTCGAGCGGACCGGCATGACCGGCGCGCTCAACCGCTATCGCAACGTCGACCGGGACTGGGCGGACCTCGCCTCCTGGGACGGCGCTCCGGTCACCCAGCCCTCGCTCTTCCTCGGCGGCACCCTCGACGCCTCCACCACGTGGATGCGCGAGGCCATCGAGGCGTACCCCACCACCCTTCCCGGCCTGGTCTCCTGCCATCTCCTGGAGGGCTGCGGCCACTGGATCCAGCAGGAGCGCGCCGACGAGGTGAACCGACTCCTCATCGACTGGCTCCGTTCCACCGAAGTCGGAGTCGGCTAAATCACACACCCGTGTGCGGCCGCGGACCGAGGGATTCAGCAACGGGACGCGCCCGCCGTCCCTCGCGGCACTCGCGACGGCGGGCGGTGGGGCGCACTCCGGTGTTGACAGCGGAGGGCGCGCGCGGGCGCGTGCTCATTCAGTGCGCGCCCGCCCCTCCGGGACGTGGCGTGTGAGGCCGCTCGGTTCCGTTGTTCTCTCCTGCTACCTGCACAAACACCTGTGGGTGAACCGCTTCACGCCGAGTTCGGCCACCGGATGGTTCCCGGGTCCGGGCGTGCTTAACCTGCTGTCACCACCTATGCGCGTCTCGAGGGGGAGCCGTGCTCATGACGTCGATGCAGGGTTACGACAGGCTGGTTGGTAGGGGGGAAGTGTCCGGGTCGGGGGGCCCGGGCGCTCACGGGGAACGGGGGGAATTCCAGGATCACTCGCCGTACGACAGGCCGGCTCCGGCCGTGCGCGCCGCGGGGGCGTGCACGGTGACCGTGCTGCCGCGCCGTGTCTCGTCGCGCCGGGTGACCGCTTTCGCGCCCTTCGGGCGGGCCGCGGAGAGCCGCCGCACGCGCCGGTTCGACCCGGCGCGCAGCAGACGACTCACGATGTGCGGATACCTTGACCGGGCCGCCCTGAAGGCCGGCTTCACCGGCCGGGCCGTCGACCCGGACACAGCGCAGGGCCTGGACACCGTGCCGGGCCGCGGTCACCGCACCGAGGATCCCCGCCCCACAGAGGATCCGGGCCACGCCGAGGACGACGGCGAGAGCGATCAGCACGACCGCACCGGAACCCGAGCAGCGCACGCCTTCGCGGCGGGCGCCGGTCGTCCGCCCCTTCTCTCCGTGCCTCGCGGCCATTTCCTCTCCTGTCCGGGGAGCCGGCCGCCGAGGGCGTCGATGATTCCGCCGTACTGGCGGCAGAGCTGTCCGGGCCCAGCGCCCCGCCCCGATTCCGGCTCGCCGCGTACGGATTCGCACCAGTCCCCCCACCGCACAGGCGAATGCATTGAATTCGCGCACCGCTGACGACATTGACTTACAAGGAGCTCACGTGGTGGGAAAACCTGTCGAGATTTCGACAGCGGATCTGGTTGAATCTTCAACAATTAATCATGGGAATACCGCGCCGGAGGCGACCGGCACCGAGCGCATCCTCGCCGAGGTGCTGGCCGGCCTGGTGAGCGCCGAGCGGGTGCCGGTCGACAGCCACTTCTTCGACGACCTCGGCGCGAACTCCCTGGTCATGGCGCAGTTCTGCGCGCGGGTCAGGAAGCGCGGCGACCTGCCGTCGGTCTCCATGAAGGACATCTACCGCCACCCGACCATCCGCAGCCTGGCCACGGCCCTGCCGGCCGTCCCGCCCACCGCCACCGAAGAGCGGGCGCCGGCGGTCCCCGAGGACCCGGCCCCGGCCGGCAGCACGCCGCGGTACGTACTGTGCGGCACGCTCCAGCTGCTGATCTTCCTCGGCTACTCCTACCTCGCCGGACTGGTCACCGTCCGCGGCTACACCTGGGTCTCCGCCGGCTCGGGACTGGCCGACATCTACTTGCGGTCGGCCCTTTTCGGCAGCGCCGGATTCCTCGGCCTGTGCCTTTTCCCGGTGGCGGCCAAATGGATTCTCGTCGGCCGCTGGAAGACCTGCGAATTCCCCGTCTGGAGCCTGGGCTATCTGCGTTTCTGGACCGTCAAAGTACTGCTGCACGCCAACCCGATGAGCCTCTTCGTGGGCAACCCGCTGTTCGTGCTGTACCTGCGGGCCCTCGGCGCGCGCATCGGGAAGAACGTCACGATCCTCTCGCACTCCGTGCCCGTCTGCACCGACCTGCTGACCATCGGCGCCGGCACGGTGATCCGCAAGGAGGCGTTCTTCCTCTGCTACCGCGCGCACGCCGGACGCATCCAGACCGGCCCCGTCACCCTCGGCCGCGACGTGTACATCGGCGAGCGGACCGTCCTGGACATCAAGACCTCGATGGGCGACGGTGCCCAGCTCGGCCATGCCTCCGCGCTGCAGAGCGGCGAGGCGGTGCCGGCCGGGCAGCACTGGCACGGCTCGCCCGCGCAGCGGACCGAGCTGGACTACGTACGGGTCGCGCCGGCGGACTGCGGCACGCTGCGCCGCTTCGGTTACGGCTTCCTCACCCTGGTCCAGGTCTGCTTGATCTACACGCCGCTGGCCGTCGGCGCCATGTACATGCTGCTGACGGAGGTCCCCGCGCTGGGCAAGTGGCTGGGGCCGGGCACGGAGGGCCTCACCTCGGCGGAGCTGTACCTCGACGCGCTGGTCATCTCCGTCGTGGTGTTCTTCGGCTTCACCTTCCTGGGCATGATCTGGCTCTTCACCGTCCCGCGCCTGCTGAGCCTGCTGGTCCGGCCGGACCGGACCTATCCGCTGTACGGCTTCCACTACTCGGTGCACCGGGCCGTCGCCCGGATGACCAACGTCAAGTTCTTCAAGTGGCTCTTCGGAGACAGCTCCTACATCGTCCCCTACCTGCGCTGCCTCGGATACGACCTGTCCCGCGTCGAGCAGACCGGGTCGAACTTCGGCGCCGGCATCGCGCACGAGACACCGTTCCTGGCGAAGGTCGGCAGCGGCACCATGGTCGCGGACGGGCTGTCGGTCATCAACGCCGACTTCTCCAGCACGTCCTTCCGCGTCTCCCGGGCGGAGATCGGCGCCCACAACTTCCTCGGCAACTTCATCGCCTACCCCTCCGGCGGCAGGACCGGAGAGAACTGCCTGCTGGCGACGAAGGTGATGGTCCCGCTCGACGGCGAGATCCGCGAAGGGGTGGGCCTGCTCGGCTCGCCGAGCTTCGAGATCCCGCGCACCGTCGAGCGCGACACCCGCTTCGACCACTTCCGTACCGGCGACGAGTTCCGCCGGCGCCTCGGGATGAAGAACCGGCACAACATCACCACGATGGGCATCTTCCTGCTGCTGCGCTGGGTGCACGTCTTCGTCCTCACCGTGTTCGCCGTCGCGGCCGTCGAACTGTACGGCGTGGCCGAGCAGTTGCTGATCGCGGCGTACATGGCGCTCAGCATCGCTTTCACCACCGTCTACTTCGGCCTGCTGGAGCGGGCCATCCTGCGCTTCCGCCCGCTGCTGCCGCAGCTGTGCTCCATCTACGAGCCGTACTTCTGGTGGCACGAGCGCCTGTGGAAGGTGCCCGACACCCACTTCAACGTGTTCAACGGCACCCCGTTCAAGAACCTGCTCTGGCGGCTGATGGGCGTGCGGCTGGGCCGGCGGGTCTTCGACGACGGCTGCTACATAACGGAACGCACCCTCACCAGCATCGGCGACGACGCCACGCTCAACACGGGGAGCAAGATCCAGTGCCACTCGCAGGAGGACGGCACCTTCAAATCCGACCACATCACGATCGGCGCCGGCTGCACGCTGGGCATCGGCGCACTGGTCCACTACGGCGTGACGATGGGCGACGGCGCGGTGCTGGCCGCCGACTCCTTCCTGATGAAGGGCGAGGAGATCCCGCAGCACGCACGATGGGCGGGAAACCCGGCCGCCGAGACGCACCGGGCGCCCCACCGGACCGCATGAGGCAGCGACCACCGCACCCGCCGGACGACGCGCACCGCGGTGCGCCGACGCGGGCTGGCGAGGAATCGACGACAACGACCGCACCGCTTCGGACAGCGGCGCGCCGCACCGCGACAACGGTGCGTGGAGGGGGAAGATCCCATGGCAATGCCGGCTGAGAGCGGTCGGGAATTCTGGCGGGGTGTACTCGTGGGAGGCGGCGTCACCGCGCTCCCGCGGTGGACCCGGCATCCGGTGCCGGGCGTCGCCGAGCAGGTGGCGAGCGTCCCGGCCGAGGTGGTCACGGCGGTACGCCGGCTGGCGGAGGAGCTGGCGGTGCCGTTCGACTCCCTCCTGCTGGCCGCGCACGCCAAGGTGCTCGCGGCGCTGGCGGGCGAGCGGGACGTGGTGACCGGGCATGTCGCCGTACGGGACGGCCGGCCGCTGCCCTGCCCGCTGACGACCGGTGCCGGCACCTGGCGGGCGCTGGTGCACGACGTGGACCGCGCCGTCTCCGAGCTGCTGACGCACCGTGAGTTCCCGGTCGACGCCCTCCGGCGCGAACTGGGCGTGACCGGGCCCGAGTACGAGACGGTGTGGGACCCGACCGGCGGTGCGGGCGAGCCGACCGGGGACACCGTGTTGTGGGTGGGCGTCACGGCACGCGGCGGCGAGGAACTGGTACTGCGGCTGCGGTACCGCACCGAGGCGCTGGACGCGGCGTGCGTGGACCGGATCGCCGGCTACCACCGCCGCGCGCTGGCGCTGCTGGCCGCCGGGCCCGACGCCGACCACACGCGGCAGAGCCTGCTGTCCGCCGGTGAACTCCGGTACCAGCTCGATGAGTTGGCCGGGCCGCGGCGCGAGCTGCCCGACGCCCGCTTCCACGAGCTGTTCGAGCGTCGGGTACGCGCCCACCCGGACGCCGTCGCCGCCGTACAGGGCACGCGGCAGTGGACGTACCGGGAGCTCAACGCCCGCGCCAACCGGCTGGGGCGTGCCCTGCTGGCCAGGGGCCTGCGCCGGGAAGGCGTCGTCGCCGTGGTGACCGAACGCAACCTGGACTGGATGGCCGCCGTGCTGGCGGTCTTCAAGGCCGGCGGCGTCTACCTGCCCGTCGAGCCGCACTTCCCGGCCGACCGCATCGCCACCACGCTCTCTCGCGCGCAGTGCGGCCTCGTGCTGACCGAACCCGGCAGCACCGCCACCCTGGACGAGGCGCTGACCGCCGTGCCCGGTGCCCGCAAGCTCCTCATCGGCACCGCGTACGAGGAAGGGCACACCGAGGACGACCTCGGGATTCTCATCGAGCCCGACCAGCTCGCGTACATCTACTTCACCTCCGGCTCCACCGGCGAGCCCAAGGGCGCGATGTGCGAGCACGCCGGGATGCTCAACCACCTCTACGCCAAGATCGAGGACCTGGGCATCGCCGAGGGGCAGGTGGTCGCCCAGACCGCGCCCCAGTGCTTCGACATCTCGCTGTGGCAGCTGGTCTCCGCCCTGCTGGTCGGCGGCCGGACGCTGCTGGTCGGACAGGACGAGGTGCTGGACGTCCAGCGGTTCGTCGACACGGTCGCCGCGGGCCGGGCCGGCGTGGTCCAGGTCGTCCCGTCCTACCTCGAAGTCGTCCTGTCCGCGCTGGAGGCCGCCCCGCGCGAACTGTCCGACCTGCACTGCGTGTCCGTCACCGGCGAGGCCCTGAAGATGGAGCTGGCCCAGCGGTTCTTCACGGTCCTGCCGGGCCTGAAGCTGGTCAATGCCTACGGCCTCACCGAGACCTCGGACGACACCAACCACGAGGTGATGGTCCGCGCGCCCGAGGGCGACCGGGTGCCGCTCGGCCCCGCCGTGCGCAATGTGCGCGTCCACGTCGTCGACGACCACCTCGCCCCGGTACCGCTCGGCGCCCCCGGCGAGATCGTCTTCTCCGGTGTCTGCGTCGGTCGCGGCTACGTCAACGACCCGGAGCGGACCCGGCAGGCGTTCCTGCCCGACCCGCACCACCCCGGCGCCCGGCTGTACCGCAGCGGCGACCGGGGCCGGTGGCAGGCGGCGGGCAAGCTGGAGTTCCTCGGCCGCCGGGACACCCAGGTCAAGATCCGCGGCTTCCGCATCGAGATCGGCGAGATCGAGAACGCGCTGCTGCGGATGGCCGGCGTACGGGACGGCGCCGTGGTGGTCGCCGAGCGCGCCGACCGCAGCAAGCACCTGATCGCCTTCTACTCCGGGCGCGAACTGGAGGTCACGGCGCTGCGCAAGGGGCTGGGGGAGTCGCTGCCCGGCTACATGGTGCCCGCCGCCTTCCACCATCTGGACAGCCTGCCGCTGACCGCCAACAGCAAGATCGACCGCAAGGCGCTGACCACGCTGGCCGGCCGGCTGGGGATGGCCGAGGAGGACTACCACGCGCCGCGCACCGCCACCGAACGGCGGCTGGCCGCCGCCTGGTCCACCGTGCTCGGCATCCCGCAGGAACGCATCGGCCGGCGCGACCACTTCTTCGACCGCGGCGGCACCTCCCTGTCGGCGGTGAAGCTCGCCGTCACCCTGAAGCGCGCCGTCTCCCTCAAGGACGTCACCCGCCACCCGGTCCTCGCCGACCTGGCCGACGTGGTCGACGGCCGCTCCGTACGCCGCGAAGGACTGCTGCACGCCCTCGCGGAGCCGAGCGGCGGCACCGCCGGGGCGCTGGTGTGCTTCCCGTACGCAGGCGGCAACGCGGTCAACTTCCAGCCGCTGGCCCGCGCCCTGCGCGGGACCGGGCGCGCGGTCTACGCCGTGGAGCTGCCCGGGCACGACCTCGCGGCGCACAGCGAGCCGTTCGCGCCCCTGGAGGAGGTGGCCGAGCAGGCCGTCACCGAGATCGTCCGGCGCGGCCTGGACAACGTACTGCTGTGGGGCCACTCCTCGGGCACCGCCTTCGCGGCCGAGACGGCCCGGCGCCTGGAACGGCGCGGTGTGACCGTCCAGCGCCTCTTCCTCGCCGCGCAGCTGCCCGGCGACGCCGCCGCCCGGCGCGCCGCCATGACCGTGCTCGCCGGCCGCGACAACGCGCGGATCGCCGCGCAGCTCTCGGCGGAGGGCGGCTACACCGAACTGGAGGAGCTGGACGCCCAGCGCGCCGAGCACGTCGGCGCGGCCTACCGCCACGACTGCCTCGCCGCCCACCGATACTTCGCCGGCCTGCTGCAGGACCCGCCGGCGGAGAAGCTGTCCGCACCGGTCACCGTGGTCGTCGCCGCCGACGACCCGGCCACGGCCGACGCCGGCCTCCGACACCACGACTGGCAGCTGCTCGCCGAGGACGTGGAACTGCACGAACTGGCCGACGGCGGCCACTACTTCCTGCGCACCCGCCCGGACCGGGCGGCACAGGCCGTACAGGCCGCCGCTTTGTTGGCTTCTTCTTGATAACAACGAAAGGAAGAACAGAAATGTCGTCATACCCGGCGTCCCTGCTCGACGTGGAACGCCAGCCAGGCAGGCCCCCGATGCTGCGGGCCGAGACCAGCGGTGACGCGCCGCGCTGGGTCGCCGAGCACCGGGACGCCCTGCGCGCCGCCGTTGCCGAACACGGCGCACTGCTCGTCCGCGGCCTGGGCTTACGGGACCCGGCCGGTACCGGGGCCGTCTTCCGGCGGCTGGCCACCGGCCTGCTGAGCGAGCAGGAGGCGTTCGCGCCCCGGCGGACCTATCCCGAGGAGGGGGTCTACTCCTCCACCAAATGGCCGCCGAACCAGCAGATGTGCATGCACCACGAGCTGAGTTACACCCTCACCTTCCCCGGCCTGATGATGTTCGCCTGCCTGACCGCGCCGGCCGAGGGCGGGGCCACCGCGGTGGCCGACGCGCCCACCGTGCTCGACGCGCTGCCCACCGAACTGGTGCGGCGCTTCGAGCGGGAGGGCTGGCTGCTCACCCGCAGTTACAACGACGAGATCGGCGCGTCCTGGGAGGAGGCGTTCGGCACCGAGGACCGCGGCGCGGTCGAACGGTACTGCCGCGCGAACGCGATCGCCTTCGCATGGCAGGACGGCGGCGGCCTGCGCACCAGCCAGCGCCGCAGCGCCGTGGTACGCCACCCGGTCACCGGCCGGCGCTGCTGGTTCAACCAGATCGCCTTCCTGAACGAATGGACCATGGCGCCCGAGGTGCGCGAGTACCTGGTCGACGAATACGGCGCCGACGGGCTGCCGTTCAACACGCGCTTCGGCGGCGGTGAGGCAATCGGAGAGGACATCGTGCAATTGCTCAACAAGGTCTACGAGGAGCACACGGCCCGCGAGCCCTGGCAGGCCGGCGATCTGCTCCTGGTGGACAACGTCCGTACCGCGCACAGCAGGGAGCCCTTCGAGGGACCGCGCGAAGTGCTGGTGGCGATGGCCGACGGGGTGCGGCTGGCCGACTGCGCGCCCACGATCGAGGTGACGTCCCGGTGACGACCATCCACCCCACCGCCGACGAAGCCACCGGCCGGGAGCCGACGAGGGTGCCGCCGTTCGCGGTGGTCTCCGGCTCCCAGGTCCAGCGCGCCCTGCACGGCCGCGAGCGGGAGCTCGTCGACCTGGTCGAGGACACCTACCGGCTGCACGGCGCCGGCGACACGGTCAACCCGCCCTCGTACTTCCTGCGGTTCCCCGACCGCCCGTCCTCCCGGATCATCGCGCTGCCCGCGTCGGTGGGCGGCCGGGAGCCGGTCGACGGCCTGAAATGGATATCCAGCTTTCCCGAGAACGTCGCGGCCGGCATTCCCCGGGCGTCGGCGGTCCTGATCCTCAACGACCACGACACCGGCTACCCGTTCGCGTGCCTGGAGAGCTCGATCATCTCCGCCACCCGCACGGCCGCCTCGGCGGCGTCGGCGGCCGACTGGCTCAGCCGCGGCCGGCCCAGGCCCGTGCGGGTCGGCTTCTTCGGTACGGGCCTCATCGCCCGCTACATCCACACGTTCCTGGCCGCCACCGGCTGGGCGTTCGAGGAGATCGGCGTGCACGACGTGTCCGCCGACAGCGCCGCGGGCTTCCGCACGTACCTCGAACAGTCCGGTACCAGCGCCCGGATCACCGTCCACGACAGCGCCGAGCAGCTGATCCGCCTGAGCGACCTGGTGATCTTCGCCACCGTCGCGGGCCGGCCGCACGTCAGCGACGTGTCGTGGTTCGCACACCATCCGCTGGTGCTGCACGTCTCGCTGCGCGACCTCGCGCCGCAGATCGTGCTCGCCTCTGCCAACATCGTGGACGACATCGAGCACTGCCTGAAAGCTGACACCTCACCCCACCTGGCCGAACAGCTCTCCGGCAGCAGGGACTTCCTGCACGGGACGCTGGCCGAGGTCATGGCGGGGAAGGCGCGGCCGCCGGCGGACCGCCCGGTGGTCTTCTCGCCGTTCGGGCTTGGGGTCCTGGACCTGGCGGTCGGCAAATACGTCTACGACGAAGTGGTCCGCTCGGGGGAGTTGCACGTCATCGACGGCTTCTTCCACGAGTTGCGCCGGTACGGATGAGCGGCCGGATCCTACGGCCGCACATGGGGGGTCATCAAATGAGGGGGTCATCGTGCCAGTCATATCCGTTCCCCTGGACTTCAATGAGGAAGAGCTCTACGTCGACCTGCGCTCGATCTTCGGGCAGCCACTTTTCCTGAAGTGCGAGGGCTTCAACTTCGCCGGGTCGATCAAGCTGAAGGCGGCGGCGGAGATGGTCGAGGCCGCGGAGCGCGAGGGTGCACTGATGCCGGGGTCGGTCCTGGTGGAGTCCTCGTCCGGGAATCTGGGCGTGGCACTCAGCATGATCGCGGCGAGCAAGGGTTACGGGTTCCTGTGCGTGACCGACCCGCGCTGCAATCTGTCGTCCCGGCGGATGATGGAGGCCCTGGGCAGCCAGGTGCACCTCATCGCCGAACCGGACGCCAACGGCGGCTGGCTGGGCGCGCGAATCGATTACGTGCGCGCCCTGTGCGCCTCCGACGACCGGTACGTCTGGCTGAACCAGTACACCAACCCGGGCAACTGGAAGGCGCACTACCGGACCACCGCACCGGCCATCGCCCGCCAGTTCCCCGACCTGGACGTGCTGTTCGTCGGCGCCGGCACCACCGGCACGCTGATGGGCTGCGCGCGCTACTTCTGGGAGTGGCACCGCAGGGTCCGGGTCATCGCCGTCGACAGCGTCGGATCGGTCACCTTCGGCGGCCCGCCCGGCCGCCGGATGATCCCGGGCCTGGGCACCAGCGTCCGCCCGGCGCTGCTGGACGAGTCCTACGTGGACGAGGTGATCCGGGTGGAGGAGGCGGACACCGTCCGCGCCTGCCACCGCCTGGCCCGCAGCGGATTCCTGTTCGGCGGTTCCACCGGCACGGTGGTCAGCGGCGCGACCGACTGGCTGGCGCGTCATGAGGACCGCGACCTGACAGCGGTGGCCATCGCCCCTGACCTCGGCGAGCGCTACCTCGACACCATCTACCAGTCCAACTGGCTGCAGGACCTCTACGGAGAGGAGATCCTCGACTCCGACGAGCTGACGGCCGGCTCCCGCTCGGCCTGACGCGCACGCCTTCAGGCGCTGCCGCCGCGCCCACCGGTCCCGCTGTGAACAGGGGCCGGTGGGCGCGGCGTTCGCTTGCCTCCGGGGGCGCCCTGCCCGACCGGGCGGCCGTCGCCTTCGGCGCCGTCTCAGTCCAGTACGGGCAGCTGCGCGAGGAAGTCGAGCAGCGCCGCGTTCACCTCGTCGGGGCGCTCCTGCTGGGTCCAGTGGCCGCAGCCGGGCAGCGTGACATTGGCGTGCAATCGCGGCAGCAGCTGGTCCAGGACGGGCAGCAGCCGGTCCATGCCGGGGAAGCCGCGGACCAGATCGCGGTCCCCGGCGACGTACAGCGCGGGTATGTCGATGCCCCGGTCGTGGAAGGGCGCGAGCAGCTCCCAGTTGCGGTCGATGTTGCGGTACCAGTTGAGGCCCCCGGTGAACGCCCGGTCGCCGTGCTCGGCGTAGTCGCGCGCGAAGGCGTCGATGTCGTCGTCGGTGAGCCAGCCGGGCAGCTCCTTCGGCTCCGGCATCGTGTCCAGCACCGAAGCGCCCTCGGGGATCACCCACGGCACCGGCGGGTCCGTGAACGGGCTGTCCCCGGAACCGCCGTACAGCAGCCGACGGAACGTCGACCGCACGTCCCGGGCCAGCTCGGCGTCCGCGACGCCGGGCTCCTGGAAGTACTGCTGATAGAACCCCTCGCCGAGCTGGGCGCGCAGAGCCGGCAGCGGCGCGGCCGTGCCGCGTGGCACCGGCGGCACGCTCAGCCCGGCGACGCCGCGCACCACATCCGGGCGGAGCATGGCGGTCGTCCAGGCGACCGGCGCGCCCCAGTCGTGCCCGACCACGACCGCCTGCTCCTCACCGAGGGCCCGTATCAGCCCGATCACGTCTCCGGTGAGGTGCAGCATGCTGTACGCGGAGATGTCCGCAGGCTGCTCGCTGCGGGCGTAGCCGCGCTGGTCGGGGGCGACGACCCGGTACCCGGCCGCGGCCAGCGGCCCGAACTGGTGCCGCCAGGAGTACCAGGACTCCGGGAAGCCGTGCAGCAGCAGGACCAGTGGTCCCTGCCCCTGCTCGGCGATGTGCAGCCGGACGCCGTTGACTTCGACGAACCGGTGCTCGACGGAAGGGGACTCGACGGAAGGGGGCACCTGTCCTCCTGCGCTCGTGCGTATGTGACCTGCGATCACTCCTGATGAACGGTTCGGGAGACGGTCTTGTTCCGCGTTCCGCCTTTTCGGAGGGGGAAGTTGAGGCGCCGTCATGGGGCCTCGCGCCCTACGGGGAGCGACCGGCCTTACGGTGCGACCGTCAGCCCGCGTCGCGCTCCCGCCCGGCGAGCTCGCCGGCGCCGCGCCAGGGGCGGGCCAGGACGAGCAGACAGCCGCCGGCCGCCACGAGTGAGCCGAGCATGATCAGCGCCATCGGCGCGGAGCTGTCCTCCCCGAACAGACCGACCAGCGGTGACGCGATCGCGCCGAACAGGAACTGGAGGCCGCCCAGCAGCGCGGAGGCCGCACCGGGCGCCGACCGGCCCAGCGTCTGCCCGAGGCTCATGGTGGCGGGGAAGACCAGCCCGATGCCGCACGTGGTCACGAACAGGGACAGCCACGTCCCGGCGAACGTCTCGCCCGCGACCGCGAGCACGACGACCTGCGCCAGCGCGCCGACCAGGGCCAGCGCCACCCCGGCGACCAGCAGGACGTTCAGCCGCACCCGGCGGGCCAGCCGCCCGAAGACCGCTCCGGCGGCCAGCATGCCGATGGCATTGACGGCGAAGATCAGCGAGTACGTCGTGGGGGAGACGCCGTGCAGGTTCTCGAAGACGAAGCTGGAGCCGGCGATGTACGAGAACAGCGCCGCCGCCGTGCAGCCGAGCACGAGCACGTACCCCATGAAGGCCCGCGAGCCCAGCAGCCGGCCCATCGCCCGGAACGTGCCGCGCACCCCGCCGGCGTGCCGCCGCTCCGGAGGCAGCGACTCCGGCACCTTGGCCACCACCGCCAACAGGAGCAGCACGCCGATGACGGTGAGCACGACGAAGACGGCCCGCCACGTGGACACCGACAGGACCGCGCCGCCGAGCACGGGCGCGGCCACCGGCGCGACGCCGAGGATCTGGGAGAGCACGGCGAAGTAGCGCGGGATGTCGGCCCCGTGGAAGCGGTCGGTGAGCACCGCGCGGGCCAGCACCATGCCGGCTGCGCCGGTCGCCCCCTGAAGGAAGCGGGCGGCGGTCAGTACCTCCACACCCGGCGCGACCGTGCACACCAAGGAGAACAGGGCGAAGCCCGCCGCCCCCGCGAGGAGCAGCCGCCGGCGCCCGAGGCTGTCGCTCAGCGGCCCGATGACGAGCTGGCCGACGACGAGCCCGGCCAGGAAGGCGGTCATGGTGAGCTGAATCGCGGAGCTGCCGGCGTGCAACGAGGCACCCATGGCGGGGAAGCCCGGCACGTACATGTCGGTGGCGAGCGGGGCGACGGCGGTGAGCGCACCGAGCACGGCGATCAGCGCGCCGGCACGCTTCGGGGGCGCGGCCGGGGCGGTGCCGGGTGTGTCGGGCGTGGCGGGGGCGCCGGGCGGGGCGTGCGCGGGGTCCGCGGCGGCGGGAGAGCGAGATATCATGGCAAAAAGATAACCGATGGTTCACCAGTTAACGAAACGGTCGACGACCGGCCGACCTGATCTGATCGACGAGCCGCATTCACCATTCACCATTGACCATGCACCGAGACCGAAAGGCGCTGCCGATGCTGCCTCCCCCCTCCCGCGTCCGTGAGCAGTGGGCCGCGCACCATCCCGGTCTGGACACCTCGCCTATGGAGGTGGTGGCGTTGCTCAAGCAGATCACCGCCCTGGTCGACCGCGCGGTCGAACCGCTCTACGAGGGGGCGCCGCTCACCGCGCCCGAGGTCGACCTGCTCATCCCGCTCCGGCACGCGGACGAGCCGGTGATCGCCCGCCGCCTCGCCGAGCGCATGAGCATCTCCCGGGCCGGCGCCAGCAAGGCGCTGGCCAAGCTGGAGAAGCGCGGCTTCATCGCCCGCACGCCGAACCCGGCCGACCGCCGGGCCGCCCTCGTCACCGTCACCCAGGCCGGCAAGGACGCCGTCGACGCCCTCTTTCCCCGCCAGCTCGCCATCGAGGCCGAGCTGCTGGAGGGACTGGGCGAGGACCGGGAGCACGTACTGAACGCCCTCGCCCGCCTCGCCGAAGTACTGCAGCAGGCCTCGGCGTCCTGAGCGGCGCGGGCCGTCCTGAGCGGACCGACCGGACCGTCCTGAGCGGACCGGGAGACGGCCACGTCCGGGCCGTGCGCGCGCTCAGCCCGCCCCGGAGAAGGTCTCCAGGAGGCGGCCCGGCGCGGCCTGCCGCCAGGAGTCCACGACGATGTCCCGCAGCTCGTCCAGGTCCTCCAGCGCGGCCAGCCGCACCCGCACCCAGGCGGAGCTCGCCTCATGCGGCGGCACCCAGAACTTCTCCGGCTCCGCCGCTATCAGCTCCCCCCGCTCCAGAATGGGGCACCGCACGGCGAAGGAGGTCTCGTCGTCGGGGAGCGTGAGGTACATCTTCCCGGCGACCCGGAAGGTGGGCATGCTCCAGGCTTCCTTCTCCACCGTCTCCGGCAGGGAGAGGGCGATCCGGCGTACGTCATCGGAGTCGGGCATGGGATCACCGTAAACCGCACCACTGACATCGGCCCGCCGGACCGACGGGCGGACCGCCCGCCCGGCCGTGACAGCCCTTGCTCAGGCAGCCGTCAGCATCCGTTGAGCACCGACGACAGCGCACTCTTCTCGGCGGAGTCGACGCTCAGCCCGTAGTAGTACTTCACCTGCACCCAGGCCCGCGCGTAGGTGCACTTGTAGGTGGCGCGGGAAGGCCACCAGGTGGCGGGGTCCTGGTCGCCCTTGGACTGGTTGACGTTGTCGGTGACGGCGAGCAGCTGCGGCCGGGTGAGGTCGTTCGCCAGGTTCTGCCGCTTGGCGGTGGTCCACGCGTACGCGCCGGAGTCCCACGCCTCGGCGAGCGGCACGAGGTGGTCGATGTCGACATCCGAGGCGGCCGACCACGTGGCGCCGTCATACGGCGAGTACCAACTGCCGCTGGTAGCGGCGCAGGCGGAGTCGGTGACGACGTTCGTGCCGTCGCGCTTGAGCACCGTCTCACGGGTGTTGCACGCCCCGCTGATGGTGATCCAGTGCGGGAACAGATCCCGGCTGTACCCGTCCCGCGAATGCTCGGCACCGACGCTGAGCGAGGTCAGATACGAACGGGCGGTGGCGGCACTGACCGGAGTGGGCAACTCGGCCTGCGCGGGGACCGTACCGAAGAGGCTCATGGCGGCAGTGGCGGCGGCCACCAGACTCGTGACGATGGCCCCACGGCGAACAGATATGTGCATGACAATCTCCTGGTTCCGAGACGGACGACGGTGTTCCGAGCAGAACAACTGCGGGGGAGTGGCGCGCTCATGGTCCCGCGCCGCCGTCTATGCGGGTAGACGTCGGAGGTGAAATCTGCGTGACTGCACGGCGGCAGCCCGACACAACGCCTTCGCCCCGCTCCTCAACCGCCCACCGAGACCGCCAAATGGAGCTCATCCGCGCCCGGTGACGCCCGCCTGATCAGCTCTTCGACTGCTCGGCAGCGTTGCTGCTGCGGCTCGACTCCAGGCCGCGCCGGAGCTGGTGCAGGCCGCGCCGGGCGTGGCTCTTGACCGTGCCCAGGGGCCAGCCGGTGCGTTCCGCGATCTGCGCCTGGGTGAGGTCGTCGTAGAAGGCCATGCGCAGCACCTGTTGTTGCGGCTCAGGCAGCCGGGCGAGCTCGTGGCTGAGCAGGACCCGGTCGAGTACCTCGTCGGCCCTGCCGGTCACCTCGGGGGCGAGCGGCAGGGCCGAGCCCGCCGCAGCGATCAGCCGAGCCCGGCGCGTGCGCGCCGCCAAGGTATCCGCGATCTTGTGCCGGGCGATTCCGATCAGCCACCCGGTGACCGGCCCGCGGCTCGCCCGGTACCGGTGCCGGTTCCGCCACACGGCGAGGAAGACCAGTTGGGTGACGTCTTCGGCCTCCTGCGAGTCGCCCAGTGCCTTCCGGGCCAGGGCGAGTACCAGCGGCTGCCAGCGGTGGTACGCGATGGCCAGGCACGCCTCACTGCCCGCGGCGAGCCGGCGCACGAGTTCCTCGTCCGTGAGCGATTCCCGCGTCGGGACGCCCGTGGGACGCGGATCGGGCGGGGGCGGCGATGCCGGTCGGAGCGCGGCGGTACGGTCTGCGGACATGGCGGCTGCTCCTCCTGACAGGGCCGGCAGGGCCTGACGGGGCGGAATGGCGGGGTGGAACGGCGGGGCGGAACGGCGGCACCATCCTGAAAATCCTTTGTCCGACTCGGCAACTCGCGTCGTTTGTGCGTCGTATGCTCGGCTCGTGGAGCGCGGACATACAGGGCACGCACACACAGAGCAAGCGCACACGGGGCCAGCGCACACCGGGCACGCGCACCGGCAGCCGGGCGGTGATCCCGGTTCCGCCGATACCGCGATGACGACGGGCGCTCTCGCCCGGCGCCTCGGAGTCGCGCCCACCACCCTGCGGTCCTGGGACCGGCGTTACGGTCTCGGTCCCGCCGTGCGCCCCGAGGGGCAGCACCGGCGCTGGACGCCGCAGGACGTCGCCGTACTGGAGGAGATGTGCCGCCTCACGTCGGCCGGCGTGCCCCCGGCCGAGGCGGCCCGCACCGCCAAGAAGTCGACCGCCGCGACGAGTCGACGAGAAGAGCGCGGTCAGCAACAGCCCGCGCCCGCGCTCCCGGCCTCCTCACGCAGCGCGCTGCGCCCCGGAGACGCGCGTCTGGAGTGCCGGGGCCTCATCCGCGCCGCCACCCGGCTCGACGCCCCGGCGATGGCGCACCGGTTGACGTCCCTCGTCGACGCGCACGGCCTGGTCACCGCCTGGGACGAGGTGATGGTGCCGACCCTGCACGCTGTCGGACGCAAATGGGAAACCACGTCCAGCGACCGCTACGTAGAGGCGGAACACCTGCTGTCCTGGCACGTCTCCAGCGCGCTCCGCCGTGTCACCGCGCCACCGCCGACGGCCGGCACGCCGCTGCTCCTGGCCTGCGTACCGGAAGAGCAGCACACGCTGCCCCTCGAAGCCCTCAACGCCGTGCTCTCCGAACGCGGCCTGGCCACCCGGATGTTCGGTGCGGCAGTACCGATCGACGCGCTCGCCGCGGCCGTACGGCGCACCGGCCCCCCGGCGATCGTCCTCTGGTCCCAGGTACGCGGCACCGCCAGCCCGTCCCTCGCCCGGCAGGTGGCCGCCACCCGGTGGGGCATGAGGGGCGCGCGCCGGCAACCCGCCGTACTGCTCTGCGGCCCCGGCTGGTCAACGGCGGGGCCGCAGCAACCAGGAATGCGCTACCCCCTCACGCTGCGCGACGCCCTCACGCTCCTGACGCAACTGCGCGAGACCGCCGGCGTCCCGTCAGCGAACTAGCGGAGACGGCTCCTCGGCGGGCCTTCGAGACCGTGCCGCCCCCGTCCCGGCCCCCGTCCCCGTCCGCCAATACCAGGAGGGGGGACGGGGACGGCGATGGCCAACGTCAGGTGCCGGCCTTGCGCCCGTAGACGTACACCTCGTCGCCGGTCTTCAGCAGTTTCCAGTAGCTCTTCGCGTCCGCGGGCCGCATGTTGACGCAGCCGTGCGAGCCCGGTGCCGACCACACGCTGCCGTCGATGGCATGGAACGCCTCGCCGCCGTCGAAGAACTGGCTGTACGGCATCGGCACGTCATACAGCGTGGAGACGTGATCCTTGTGGCGCCAGAAGACTTGGTGCAGTCCGGTGCGCGTCTCGTACTTGTTCCGTCCCGTGCGTACCGGCACAGGGCCCTTGACGAGCTTGTGGCCGTCCTGGATCCAGCTGATCTGCCGGGTCAGGTCCACGCACGCGATGCGGCCCTTGTTCACGGGGCAGTTGCCCGCCCGATTGGGGTTCTTCCCCGCGGCTCGCTGCTTCTTCACGACCTTCATCACGTTCCAGGTGACCGGCCCCGCGTATCCGTACTGCGGATAGATGCCGTGCGCACGCTGGAAATCCCGGATCGCGCGGCAGTCGCCGACCGACTGTCTGCCGTCGGCCTGCCGCCCGAGGAATCGTTCGGCCTCTTTCTGGTACGGGCCCTGCAGGCCGCCGCACGAGGAGCCGGAGGCGGCGTGCGCGGGCGCCGCCTGCAGCCCGACCACTAACAGCGGCGACAACAGCCCGGCCGCCGCCGCGTGAACAGCCCCGCGTCTCCCGCGAGATATGCGCGTACTCGTCATGGACCACCGCTTCCGTCTCGACGCCGTCCAGGCGTCCGCCAATGGGTGATTGCGCCGGATGAGGCCATGAACGCCTCATGAGTCCCTCGCGTCATCAGATTAGACGCCTATCAGCCGCCAAAACCGACGATTACCGAACAAGCGGCACCCGGTAGTGGCCCACGCCGGCGGCGCGGTTCGGCCCAGCGACACCGATGGCCTCTCGGAACTAACTTGCTCCGCAGCATACTTGTACAGCAAGATACTCAACGTGGCAGTCAACGAAGGGCTTCGGCAGCAGTGGTTGCGGGGTGTGCTGGACCTGTGCCTGCTCGCCGTGATCGCGCAGCGTCCGACCTACGGCTATGAGATGACGGTACGTCTGGCCGAGCAGGGCCTGGAGGTCGCCAGCGGCTCGATCTACCCGGCCCTGGCCCGGTTGCGCTCGCGGGGCCTGGTGGACGTGACGCGGCGTCCGGGGGCGGGCGGTCCGGTGCGTACCTACTACCACCTCACCGACGTCGGGCAGCGCGAGCTCGCGGAATGGACCGCGCAGTGGGGCGACTTCGCCGCCGGAGTGGCACGCGTACTGCCGTCGTGACGCACAGAGGACCAGGACCGGGACCACAGGATCAGGATCAAGATGAGGGCGAGGGTGGGGACGATGGCGCTTGACACGGTGGGGCAGGCAAGACGGGTGTGGAGACGGCTGGGCGTACTGGAGCAGGCCACGCAGGAGATGGCCGAGGAGCTGAGTGCCGACCTCGCGGCGGCCGCCGCCGATGGGCGTACGGCCGAGGACTACGTCGGCGGTGACGTCGCCGCCCTGGCGCGTACCTGGGCCGCCGAGCGCGGCCTGATCCGCCCTCGCAGGCGGGTCGGGCGCGTCGTCGCCGCCACCGTTCTGGGCGCGCTTCCGGGCGCCTTCATGGCCCTGTTCTTCGTCTTCGCGCCGTCATCGCGCTTCGCCGAGTTCGCCTTCGCGCCCGCCTCTCCCCTGGACAACTGGGCCGTACGGGCCGTCTCCGTCGGCCCGACGGGATCGCAGGTCTGGCTGGGCATGTCCGTGCCCGTCATCCTCGCCCTGTACGTCGTGAGCGCGCTGGCCGCCTACGCCGGCTCCCTGGCCGCGGTCTCCGCCGTCCTGCGCCACGGCGCCGATCCGCACCGCCGCCGGACCGTCAAGGCCATCGCCGTGGCCATCCCGCTCATCGGCATCATCGCCACCCCCGTAGGCATCGCCCTGGCCGCGGCCCTGAACTTCAAGGTGGTCGCCTTCCGCCCCGTCTGCCTGCTGGTCCTGTGCCTGCTCGTACTGGGCGTCGCGCTGGTACGCCTACGCGTGGTCACCCGCACCCCGGACACCACAGCAGCCGCCGCAAGCGCCTGAACGCACCGGCTCGCCTCAGCCGCGTTACAGAACAACCGCGACCGCTCCCACGAGGACGTGTTTACCGCCCACGCGGTCGGGCAGGCAGAAAAACACGTGCTTCGGACTTGTAGGCACGCCCCGTGGGAGAAGTGGCTTCCTGGCGGGCGCGTCTGGCTGGTCGCTGCTCCGCCCACGGACCCGGCAAGAAGAGCGTCGAGGACCAGGGAGAGCCAGGACCATGCTCAGCACGCCCCCCACGACCACCGAGAACGAGCCCCAGGGCGACATTCAGACCGAGATCCAGACCGAGATACAGGCCGAGACACAGAGCGGAATTCAGGGCGAAATTCCGAACGAGGACACGCGGCCCGCGCAGGAGCCGGCGGCGGCCGAGTCCACCGTGGCGCGGCGCGCCACCGCCCGTCGCCGCGGTGACACGGCCCGTACTCGCCCGCCGGGCAAGCCCGTCCGCCGGACCCGCCGGCAGCGCGATACCGCCCCCGCCACACGCCGGCGTGGCCGGCACTCGCACCATGACGCCCCGGACACTGAAGCCGACTTCCGCCGCCTGGCCACCCTGCCCGACGGTCCCGAGCGCGAAGCCCTCTCCCAGCGTCTGGTCTGCGCGTGGATGCCGATGGCCGAGCGCCTCGCGCTGCGCTTCCGCAACCGCGGCGAAACGGTCGAAGACCTGCAGCAGATCGCGGCCCTGGGCCTGGTGAAGGCCGTCAACGGTTACGACCCCGCCCACGGAACCGCCTTCGAGAGCTACGCCATCCCCACCGTCACCGGCGAGATCAAGCGGCATTTCCGCGACAACCTGTGGGGAGTGCACGTACCGCGCCGCGTACAGGAGCTGCGTAACCGTGTGCGCACCGCCCGGCAGGAGCTCACCCGCGGGGTGGACGACCACGGGCCCTCCCACCAGGAGATCGCCGAGCACACCGGGATGACCGAGGAAGAGGTCCGGCTCGGCAGCCAGGCCCTGGAGAGCTTCACCACGCTTTCCCTGGACGCCGAACTGACCGGCGCCGAGGACGGTTACTCCCTCCAGGACACGCTCGGGGAGACGGAGTCCGGCTTCGACCTGGTCATCGACCGCCAGACGGTCAAGCCGGAGCTGGAGGCCCTGCCGGAGCGCGAGCGGCAGATCCTGTACATGCGGTTCTTCCGCGACATGACCCAGAGCCGCATAGCCGAACAGTTCGGCATGTCCCAGATGCACGTCTCCCGCCTCATCACCCGCGCCTGCCGCCGCCTCGCCACACGAGTCGCCGACCCCGCCCCTCAGTGAGAAAGGCGGTGCGGCCCACCGGCCTCCGCTCCCGTCCCGGGCGGAGGCGTTCGGCTCGGCTGTCCGGGCGTTGTCAGTGGTCGCCGCTAGCGTGTTTCCCATGCGCTCCGGAATCGGCGGATGTTCGGTCGTTTCGGCGTCGGCCCGGTCGGCCGGCGATGGTGCGCAGGCGGTCTGCCATCCGGAGGCCCGCCATCGAAGGTGGAGCTGCGAGGAGCCAGGGAAATGCGCATCGTACTGAGTGACTTCATGAGCCTGGACGGCGTCGTTCAGGCCCCCGGCGGGGAGAAGGAGGACACCGAGGGCGGTTTCGCGCACGGCGGGTGGTCCATGCCGTACTTCGACCCGGAGAGCATGGGCCCCGCGATCGGCGAGGCCCTGTCGGCCACGGAGGCGCTGCTGTTCGGGCGGCGTACTTGGCAGGGCATGGCCGCCGCCTGGCCCGATCGGGCGGGGGACCCGTTCGCCGACCGCATGAACGAGATCACCAAGTACGTCGTCTCGGGGACCCTGTCACCGTCGGACCTGTCGTGGCACCACTCGAATCTGGTGCGGCCCGGTGACCTTCTCGATACCGTCGCGAGGCTGCGTGCCGAGCAAGGCGGCGACGTACAGGTCATGGGCAGCCCGACCCTCGCCCGCGCCCTGATCGAGAACGACCTGGTGGACGAGTACCGGCTGATGATCGAGCCGGTGCTGCTCGGCGGCGGCAAGCGGCTCTTCCCGGAGGACGGGCAGGCCCGCCCGCTGGAACTGGTCTCCTGCACAACCGCTGCGACCGGCGTACAAATCTGCGTCTTCCGCCCTGTGGGCCGCCGCTCGGCATAAGACGCAGCTCCGCCTGCCACCCGGCACCGATTGGTCCAGATCCGCCAGTCCATCGACCGCAGGTCTGGACCAATCTGTCTCGGTCCGCAATCATCCCGGTCATGACAAAAAGAGAACACGGCGTGACCGGCAAGGGCTTACGTCTACTTGGAGCCGCCCTGACACTGGCCGGCGTCGCGCAGCTGCCGCTCGCTCCGCCCTCCACCGCCGCCGAGGCGCCCGGCGTGCCCGCGGCGCACACCGCCCCGCAGGCCGATACCGGCACCGACACCTGCGCCGTCAAGTCCAAGCCCGCCGGCAAGGTGCTCCAGGGCTACTGGGAGAACTGGGACGGTGCGGCGAACGGCGTGCACCCCGGACTGGGCTGGATCCCCCTCACCGACTCCCGCATCGGAGCCCACGGTTACAACGTGCTCAACGCGGCGTTCCCCGTCATCCGCTCGGACGGCACCGTCCTGTGGGAGGACGGGATGGACTCGACGGTGAAGGTCGCCACGCCGGCCGAGATGTGCCAGGCCAAGGCGAACGGCGCCACGCTGCTGATGTCCATCGGCGGCGCTGCGGCCGGCATCGACCTCAACTCCACCGCCGTAGCGGACCGGTTCATCGAGACCGTGGTGCCGATCCTGAAGAAGTACAACTTCGACGGCATCGACATCGACATAGAGACGGGCCTCACCGGCAGCGGCAACATCAACCAGCTGTCGGCCTCGCAGGCCAACCTCATCCGCATCATCGATGGCGTGCTCGCCCGTATGCCCTCGAACTTCGGCCTGACCATGGCCCCCGAGACGGCCTATGTCACCGGCGGCAGTGTGACGTACGGCTCGATCTGGGGCGCGTACCTGCCCGTCATCAAGAAGTACGCGGACAACGGCCGCCTGTGGTGGCTGAACATGCAGTACTACAACGGCAGCATGTACGGCTGTGCAGGCGACTCCTACTCGGCCGGCACGGTCGAGGGCTTCACAGCCCAGACGGACTGCCTGAACAAGGGGCTCGTCGTCCAGGGAACCACGATCAGGGTCCCCTACGACAAGCAGGTACCGGGCCTGCCGGCACAACCGGGTGCGGGTGGCGGCTACCTGGCACCCCCGCAGGTGTCACAGGCATGGCGCACCTACAACAACGGCCTGAAGGGCCTGATGACCTGGTCCCTGAACTGGGACGGCTCGAAGAACTGGACCTTCGGCGACAACGTGAAGGCGCTACAGGGGCGTTGAGGCCGTTCGTCGACCGCGTGAACGAGATCACCAAGTACGGCCGACCATCCGCTCAGCTGATGATGATCCCGCCTTCATCCGGATGATTTCCGCTTCGGAAAACACGGCGACATAGCTGTGTACCGGCCCGTAGGCCGCAAGGGCTGGCAGGATGACTTCGCCGGATTTCCGCAGGTATTCGGTACCCGAGCACCTGCGGAAATGCCGACCGGCGGCGAAACGCCACTGCCTACGAGTGCCGAAGGAAAATCAGAGCGATGACAGATGTGGCAAGCCAGGGACCCGCAGCTGACGACGACCGCCCGGTGCTCACCAACCGGCAGGGTCATCCGGTCTACGACAATCAGAATCAGCGGACGGTCGGCGCGCGCGGGCCGGCCACGCTGGAGAACTACCAGTTCCTCGAGAAGATCAGCCACTTCGACCGGGAACGCATTCCCGAGCGAGTGGTCCACGCCCGAGGCGTGACGGCGTACGGGTACTTCGAGGGCTACGGGACCTGGGGCGACGAGCCGATCAGCCGGTACACCAGGGCAAAGCTGTTCCAGGAGCGCGGGAAGCGCACCGATGTGGCCGTGCGTTTCTCGACGGTGATCGGCGGCCGGGACTCGTCCGAGGCGGCCCGTGACCCGCGTGGCTTCGCGGTGAAGTTCTACACCGAGGACGGCAACTGGGACCTGGTCGGCAACAATCTGGGGGTGTTCTTCATCCGGGACGCCATCAAGTTCCCGGACGTCATCCACGCCCTCAAGCCCGACCCCGTATCGCACGAACAGAAGCCGGCCCGGATCTTCGATTTCATGTCGCAGACCCCGGAGTCGATGCACATGCTGGTGAATCTGTTCAGCCCGCGGGGAATTCCTGCCGACTACCGCCACATGCAGGGCTTCGGCGTGAATACGTACAAGTGGGTGAACGAGGAGGGCAAGACCGTCCTCGTGAAATACCACTGGATGCCCAAGCAGGGCGTCCGCAGCATGACCGAGGAAGACGCGGCCAATGTGCAGGCCGGGGAGCTGGGCCACGCGACGAAGGACCTGTACGAATCGGTCCAGCGGGGCGACCACCCCGAGTGGGAACTGCTCGTACAGATGATGGACGACCACGAGCACCCCGAGCTCGATTTCGACCCGCTGGATGACACCAAGACCTGGCCGGAGCAGGAATTTCCGCCCAAGCCGGTCGGCCGAATGGTCCTCGACCGAATGCCGGACAACTACTTCGCCGAGAACGAGCAGATCTCCTTCGGCACCGGCGTACTGGTCGACGGCCTGGACTTCTCCGACGACAAGATGCTCGTCGGGCGGACGTTCTCGTACAGCGACACCCAGCGCTACCGCGTCGGCCCGAACTACCTCCAGCTCCCGGTCAACCGGCCCAAGAACGCCACCGTGCACACCAACCAGCGCGACGGCCTCATGGCGTACGAGCAGGACCAGCACGGGAGCAATCCCGAGGTCAACTACGAGCCGTCGATCACCGGCGGGCTGCACGAGGCCCAGTACCCGACCCACGACGAGCAGGGGCCCGAGGTCCGCGGCCGGCTGACCCGTAAGCGCATCCCGCGGACCAACGACTACATGCAGGCGGGCCAGCGGTACCTCCTGATGGAGGACTGGGAGCGCGACGAGCTCGTCAAGAACTTCATCGACCTGATCTCCCAGTGCGACCGCGCGGTGCAGGAGCGGATGGTCTGGCACTTCCTCCTGGTCGAGAACGACCTCGGACTGAGGGTGGGCAAGGGCCTCGGCATCAGTCCCCAGGACGTGGCCGGCCTGCAACCACTGGCCAGCCAGGACCTTACGGACGAGGACCGCAAGCGGCTGTCGAACCTCGGGAACAACCCGCCGCGGGACGTCGCCGGTCTCACCATGACGCACTGCGTCCCCGATGAGCGGCATACGGTCACGCGCTGAGGCGTACCAGCCCCGCGCCGCCGCCCGACGTCACGACCGACGTCGAGGCTTTCCGCGGTTGGCCCCCTTGGTGCCACCGCCCCCCTTGGTGCCACCGCCCCCCTTGGCGCCGCCGGCCCGCTTCGAGCCGCCGGCGCCCTGGGGGCGGCCGGCACCACTTCGAGGACTCTTGCCGGTCGCCCTCCCGGTCGCCTTGCCGGTCGTCTTGCCGGTCGTCTTGCCGGTCGTCTTGCCGCTCGTGGGCTTCCGCCGCGCGCCCCCCGCCTCGCCGGCGCCCTTGCGCTTCGCGTCGGCGGGGGCCTCGGCCGGAGAGGAGGAGCGCCCCCTCGTGCTATTGACCGTTCGCCCGCGAACGATCCCGATGAAGTCCTCCACCTGGTCGGTGGTCCGCTCCTCCGGCCACGACAGCGCGACCTGCGAAACGGGGGCGTCCGTGACCGGCCGGTAGGTGAGGTCCCGGCGGTGGTGCAGGCGGGCGAGTGACTGCGGCACGATGAGGACACCGATGCCCGCCGCCACCAGCTCGATGGCGTCCGCCGTCGTCGCGGGGCGCTCGAACGCGGGCTGCCCCGGCAGGCTCTCCCAGTCGAGGGTGTCATCGAGGGGATGCAGTACGACCTCGTCGGCGAGATCCTCGACGGAAATCTCGTCCACCGCCGCCACCAGGTGATCCTTCGGGATCACGGCCACCGTGGTCTCGGTGTAGAGGGGGATCGCGCTGAAGTACGTACGGTCGACCGGCAGCCGTACGAAACCCGCGTCCGCGTCGCCGCTCCGCAGGAGGTCGTACGCCTCGGCGGGGGGCACCTGGAGCAGAGTCAGCGGAGTGTCCGGCAGCCGCTCGTTCCAGACCCGCACCCATTTGGCGGGTGTCACTCCTGGTACGTACGCGAGCCGGAACGAAGGGGATGCATCCGAGCCTGTCACCTGGCCAGGTTACCGGGCGTGGTCAAAGGCAGTGCACACGATCGATACCCTTGACACCATGACGTCGCACCAGACCACCCAGACGATGAAGCCTGCCACCGCGGCAAAGAAGCTGGGTGTGTACCTCCCCGCCACCCCCGCCGAGTTCCAGGAGGGTGTTGTTTCGCGCGCCGAGCTGAACGCCTTGCAGGCCGATCCCCCCGCGTGGCTGCAGGACCTGCGGCGCAACGGCCCGCACCCCCGGCCCGTGGTCGCCGCGAAGCTGGGCATCTCCATCTCGGGTCTCGCGCGTGGCGGGATCACCGAGGCGCTCACCACGGAGCAGATCGACGCGCTGAAGCAGGAGCTTCCCGAGTGGCTGCAGAAGGAGCGCGCCACGCAGGCCGAGGTCCGGAAGGAAGCTGTCCGGATCAAGGAGAAGAACGCCGAGCGGGCCGACGAGCCCAAGCAGTAGCCCCGCCCACCGCGCCGACCGCGCGTGAGGTCTGCGTCCCACCGGTCGATGACCGGCGGGACGGCTCACGGTCATGCGAGGGCTTCGGTCATACGGTCTCGGCCTCCGCGCCTTCGGTCATACGGTCTCGGCCTCCGCTCGCAGAGCGACCGGACGCGGAGCGCGCAGTACGGCTGCCGTGCAGGCGGCGACGGCGCACAGGGCCACGGGCAGGAAGAACGTGAGGTTGAGCGGGGCGAGGTGGGTCAGCGGTCCGATGACCGCCGGGCCGGCGAGCATGCCGAGGTAGCCGAGGCCGGCGACGCGGGAGACGTTGACGCCGGCTGCGTCCTGGTCGACGTGGCCCGCGGCGCTGAACAGCTGCGGGATGCAGCCGGAGAGGCCGGCTCCGAATACGGCCCAGCCCGTCAGGGCGAGCGGAATCCAGGGGGAGAGCGCCGCCACCGTCATGCCGAGCGCGGCCAGGGCGGCCCCGTAACGGAGGACGGCCACCGCACCGAACCGGCCCGCCACGCGGTCGGCGAGCAGCCGGCCGACGGTCATGGTGGTGGAGAAGGCACCGTACGCGAGCGCCGCGGTGGCCGGCGGTGCGTCCAGTACGTCCCTGAGGTGCAACACGCTCCAGTCGTTGGCCACGCCTTCGCAGAGCATGAGCATCAGCGCGAGTGCGGCCAGGAGCCAGATGCGCCGGGGAGTCCGATGACGGCGCGCCGCTCCCGTAAGCCCCGAGGAGCTCTCTGCGGTACCGGAAGTCTCCGTCGTATCGGAGGCAGTACGTGCAGTACGTGCAGTACGCGCGGATCGCAGCAGCCCGCCCGCCGCCGGTGCGGCCACGGCGAGGCCGAGGACGGCCACCGCGCCGAGGGTCGCCGCGGGGCTCCAGCCCCAGCTGAGCGTGCGGGCTCCGACCAGCGCCGCGAGGACCCCGCCGATGGAGAACGTGGCGTGGAAGGCGGACATGACGGGGCGTCCGTAGGCCCGCTCGACCAGGACCGCGTGGGCGTTCATGCTCACGTCGAGGCAGCCGTTGCCGAAGCCGAGCAGCAACAGGGACGCGGCGAGTGCCCAGACGTTGGCGGCGAGGCCGGGCAGGACGACGGCCGCGCTGCACAGGGCCGCGCTGAGCGGTACGACGGTACGGGCGCCGATGCGGTCCGTGAGCGGGCCCGCGATCTGCATGCCTGCGAAGGCACCGAGTCCGAGCAGGAGCAGGAGCCAGCCGAGTACCGCGTGACTGATTCCCGCGCGGTGTTCGACGGCGGGGATGTGGACCACCCACATGCCCAGGACGAAGCCGTTCAGAGCGAAGTAGGCAAACGTGGCCACTCGGCCGTGCCGTAGAGATCTCTCCATCCCGCGAACATAGCGAACAGTTCCGGTGTGCGTAAGGTTGAAATACGCACACGATTGCTGTTCTATCCGAGTGTGGCAACGACAGCGAGTACGGATCGGCTGAGGCTGATCACCGAGGCCGTGCGCGAGGCGGGGAGCATCGGCGTCGCGGAGCTGGCCGCCCTGACCGGCGCGTCGGAGATGACCGTCCGCCGCGACCTGGAGGTGCTGGCCGGCCAGGGGGTACTGGAGCGTTACCGGGGAGGCGCGCGCAGTCTGCTGCTGCGCGGCGAGGAACCGCCGTTCGCGCTGCGGGCGCAGGAGGGGACCACCGCCAAGCGGCGCATCGCCGCCGAGGTCGCCGCTCTGATCGCCGACGGGGAGTCCGTCGTCCTGGACAGCGGCACCACCTGCCTGGCGGTGGCCCGTGCGCTGGAGGGCCGTCGGCTGACGGTGATGCCGCTGTCCCTGCACGCGGTGAACGCACTGACCGGGGCGCCGCAGCTGACCCTGCTCGTCCCCGGCGGCCGCCCCAGGCCGGGGGAGTTGGCGCTCACCGGGCCCCTGACGGAGGCGTCGTTGGCGGCCTTGCGTTTCGATACCGCGGTGATCGGCTGTTGCGGGCTGAACGCGGCGAACGGCCTGACCGCGTACGACTTGGACGACGCGGCGGTCAAGCGCGCGGCGATCGCCTCGTCCCGCCGGGTCATCGCGGTGGCGGAGGGCGGCAAACTGGCCCGCACGGCGCTGGCCCTTGTCGCTCCGGTCGCTTCCGTACAGGTCGTCGTCACGGACGAGGACGCCGCGGAGGAGGAGACGGATGCCTTGGCCGCGGCCGGGGTGAGCGTACGGAGGGTGTGAGCCGCTAGGTACGAGAGTCGTGGCCGGGCCCGGGGCCCGCTCTGGATCCGTCCTCCCCGTGGCGGGATTCCTCCGCCGCGAGGGCGGGGATCACGCCGCCGGCGAGTACGGTCCTGCGGCGACCGGCCGGGAGCCGGTGCCGTACCCGGTACTCCTCCTGCCGCGTCACATTCGTGACGACAAGTGGGGACTCGGCGGAGTCGGAGGCATTGGAGGCGTCGGGGGCGAGCGCGGCGTGCAGATTCTCCATCCGCAATTCGTCGTCCTGCTGGATGCGGTCGTAGTCCGCCGGATCCTGGAACTCCAGGGCGAGGACGCCGAAGTTGGCGAGGTTCTGCCAGTGGATGCGGGCGTAGGACTTGGCGATCACGGCGCGCAGGCCGAGGTAACGGGGCGTCAGCGCGGCGTGTTCGCGGGAGGAGCCCTGTCCGTAGTTGTCACCGGCCACGACCACATGCCCGCCACCCTGCTCGTCTCCTTGTGCGCTGTCCCGGTGGGCTGCCGCCCGCTGCGGATACTCCGGGTCGATGCGGGTGAAGGTGAAGTCGGCGAGGCGTGGGATGTCGGACCGGAAGGGCAGGGCCTTCGCGCCGGCGGGGGAGATCTCGTCGGTGGAGACGTCGTTGCCGACCTTGAGCAGTACCGGTGTCCGCAAGGTGTCGGGCAGCGGGTCGAGGTCGGGCAGCGCGGAAATGCCCGGCCCGCGCTCCAGCTCGACCGCAGCGGCCTCGTTCTCGGACAGAGGCGGTTCCAGCATCGCGGTGTTGACCGGTCCGCGGCGCAGAGTCGGCAGGTCGGTGGGGTGGTCGGTGGCGGTGTCGGCCGCCCAGTCGCGGGGGTCGGTGATCACTCCGGTCAGTGCGGAGGCGGTGGCTGTCTCCGGTGAGCACAGCCAGATCCTGTCGTCCTCGGTACCGGAGCGTCCGGGGAAGTTGCGGGGGAAGGTGCGCAGGGAGTTCCGGCCGGCTGCGGGGGCCTGGCCCATGCCGATGCATCCCAGGCAGCCGGCCTGGTGGATGCGGGCGCCGGCGGCGATCAGATCCAGTACGGCGCCGGAGCGGGTGAGCTCCTGCAGCGTTTCGCGGGAGGTGGGATTGACATCGAAGCTGACTCCGGGGGCGGTCTGCCGCCCCTTGGCCATGGCCGCGGCAACGGCGAAGTCCCGCAGGCCGGGGTTGGCCGAGGAGCCGATGACGGCCTGATGGGCGGGCCGGCCGGCGGCTTCTCGTACGGGCACGACATTGCCCGGAGAGGTGGGGCGGGCGATCAGCGGTTCGAGCGCGCTCAGGTCGATCTCGTCCGTCCGGTCGTAGCGGGCATCCGGCTCGGCGGCCAGCGGCCGGTAGGCGTCCTCCCGGCCCTCGCTGCGCAGGAAGTCCCGTACCGCCTCGTCGGAGGGGAAGACGGTCGCGGTCGCGCCCAGCTCCGCTCCCATGTTGGCGATCACATGGCGGTCCATCGCGCTCAGACAGGCCAGGCCGGGCCCGTGGTACTCGATCACCTGATTCACCGCGCCTTTGACGCCATGGCGCCGCAGCATCTCGAGGATCACGTCCTTGGCGCTCACCCACTGCGGCAGGGTGCCGGTCAGCCGTACGCCCCAGATCTCCGGCATGGTGAGACGCAACGGCCGGCCGGCCATGGCGAGCGCGACCTCCAGCCCGCCGGTACCGATGGCCAGCATGCCCAGCGCGCCCGCGGCACAGGTATGCGAATCGGACCCGGCCAGCGACTTGCCCGGAATCCCGAAACGCTGCATGTGGACGGGGTGGGAGACACCGTTGCCGGGCTTGGAGTACCAGACCCCGAAGCGGCGGGCGGCCGAGCGGAGGAAGGCGTGGTCCTCGGCGTTGCGCCCGTCGGCCTGCAGGATGTTGTGATCCACGTACTGCACGCTCACCTCGGTACGGACCCGGTCCAGGCCGATGGCCTCCAGCTCCTGCATCACCAGGGTGCCGGTGGCGTCCTGGGTGAGGGTCTGGTCGATGCGCAGCCCGATCTCGCTGCCCGGCTCCAGCACGCCGTCCACGAGGTGGTCCGCGATGAGCCGGTGCGCGAGAGTGCCGTCCGTCCTCGCCCGCGAGCTTGCCGCCATGCCCGCCTCCTGCACTGCGCCGGTGGGGTGTACCGCGGCCACGGGTACCCCGGTGCGGGGCAGGTGATTCTCGCTGCCACGTCAACCGGTGCACCGCCAGTGGGTTTCGGCTACTGCGCCCGCCGCGTTTCCCCAGGTCAGCGCGGTGCTCTCCCGGATCGACGCGGCCGGGCGCGCAAGCTGTGGCCCGTGGCCAGTGCTCGCCCCAGGCCGGGAGGGGCTCCCGGGCCTCTATGGTCGCTGTGTCGGTACTGGCTGAAGTGCGGGCCAGCGGGCGAGCATGCGTTGGCGCATAGTGGTGCTGAGGCTGCTCAGGCCGCTGAGAGAGGGGTGGTCGGCCGTCATCCGGCTCACGACCCCGAGCCGATGGACGAGCCGTTGCCGGGCGGTCGCGGTGCCCCACTTCCAGTCCCGATGCGGAATCCGGGCCAGATGATCGGTGCTTTCGCGGTGTGCCCGCTGAACCAGCGCGTCGCCGCGGAGCAGCCAGCCGGCGCACGCGTCGGCGAGCGCATCTCGCGCTTCGTCCCCCTCGTGCGCTTCGGATCCGGTCACGGTGCGCCACTCCTCGCGGTATGCGCGCTCCGCCCGTTCCAGCAGCGGCTCCGACGCCGAAGTGACACACCAGCAGGTCGGAAAGCCGATGCGCAGATAGGCCAGCTCCATCAAGCCGCTGCCCAGCGACGCCTGCTCGAAGTCGATGAATCTGACCCCCGTGGCGGTGTGGAGGTCATTACCAGGACACGGATCCCCGTGGAGAAGGGCATGCCCAGGTGCCTGATCGAGCCGGCTCACGAGATCATTGAGTTCTTCGGACACGCCGGATACGCCGGAGACGTCTGTCACGTCAGACACGCCAGATGTGACAGGAACGTCCAAAGACCTGGCCAGCTGCAGGAAAGACTCGATATCGGTCTGGTTCGGGCCCTGCCACCGGGGAAGTACGCCAACGTCCTCCGGGCGCGCGGTGGCATGCAGCCGCGCCAACGCGGCCGCGTAGCCGACGATCCAGTCGTCGGCCGGGCGTTGGTGATCCAGATGCTCCAGCACCAGGACCCGCTCGCCGGGATCGGTGGCGAGCAACGCGGGCACCACGGGAATCTCCGCTCGGGCGGCGAGCCGCAGGGCGGCCACCTCGCGGGCGTATCGCTCGTCGGCGTCAGGACCGTCGACGATCTGCTTCACCACCGCCGTTGCCGCTGGCAATTCGACGCGCCACACGCGCGAGCGGGGGCTGCTGCTGAGCTTGCGAGAGCGCCTGGGCGACCCCAACTCGGCCCGCAACTCGTCCCCGTACGGCAGTCGTGACCACATGCGCCCATCCTTCCACTCCGTCGGATTGCTCACTCGGGGTCGAGCGCCCCGTCCCACAGCTTGCGTTCGTCCGACCGCGGGTCCGGGACCGTCTCGTTGACCGGCTTGTTGTCCCGGTGGAAGGTCATGACGGGACGCTCGGCGGTGTTGTAGTGGCTCCATTGCGCGAGCTCGCCCGTGCGCATGAACTCGATCCAGGCGGAGTGCATCGCCTCGGCCAGGTCCTGGGGCGGGTCGGTGAGCAGTTCGTCGACGCCGGGGGCTTCGAGGGTCTGCCACACGAAGGGAATCTCCGCCACGTGACAGGCACCCAGGGCGGCGCTCCCGGTGCGGGCCTTGGGCGTGCGCCAGCCGAATTCGTAGACGTATGTCGCGGCGCCGCCGCCGGCGCCTGCCCGGGCCTCGGCGACACGATAGGAGGGGATCCGGAAGAGCCGATCGGTCATCACCGCGGCGAACACCTCCGCGGGGCTCTCCCGGGGGTAGGCCCGCGTGGCGCGGGATGCGTACTGGTCGTACAGGTCGCCGCTGTCCGGCACTCCGTACACAGCGAGGCGTTCCTTCCATGCCTGCGGCGTGGTGTCCGACGGCGCGGACAGTGCGAAGTAGCGATGCTCCTCGGTGTTGGTGCCGATGAGCAGCGGAATGTCCCCGCCGGCGCCGTCGAAGGCAATGGCGTCGATCGGCCGCCGCGTGAGGAGCTCGCCGTCGATGACCGGCATGAGGGACATGCCGCAGGAGTCGATGGTGCTCCGGCCGTACTTGTGCGGATCTGCGCTCTGGACGATGCGTTCGTGGACGGTGGTCTGCGCGGTAACGATGTCGCTGGGGGCGACCTGGGAAAGTGCCTCGTAGTTCGCGGTGACGCCGAGTTCCTTGGCGATTTCCTTGATCACGAGTTCGGCGTCGTCGGTCGACTGCGTGGCGTGTGCGCTGCCGCTCTGCACGATGGCCTTGTGGCACAGGCCCCGGTCGGTCGACAAGAGGGTGAGGATGCTCATGGCGCCGGCGGACTCACCGACCAGCGTGACGTTGCCGGGATCTCCGCCGAACTGGGCGATGTTCTCCCGTACCCACTCCAGAGCGAAGATCAGGTCCAGCAGTCCCCGGTTCGCCGGGGCGGGGGCGTCCGCGATGTAGCCGAACCCCTCGACGCCGAGCCGGTAGTTGACGCTCACGCAGACCACGCCATCCCTGGCGAACCCGGCACCGTCGTATGCGGTACCGGCCGAGGAGCCCCGGAGGAAGGCGCCACCGTGGATCCACACCATGACCGGCAGAAACACGGGGACATTGGCCGGCGCCCACACGTTGAGGTTGAGCCAGCCCTCCTCGCTGTCCACCGGTTCCCGGCCGCCGAGCAGGGCATCGTACGGCCCGCCCACGGGCCGCGGCGCCCTCGGCCCGAATTCGTGGGCCGGGCGTACACCCTCCCAGGGCTCCGGGGGAACCGGCGGCGCGAATCGGTTGGCACCCGTAGGCGCCGCGGCGTAAGGAATGCCGAGAAACCGGGCGATGTCCCCCTCGATCAGCCCGGAGACCTCGCCGTAGGTGGTCTGCACAGTGGTCGTGCCGGTGCCTGCCACGTGTTGTCCTTCCGTCCGCAGTCGGTTGAGGAGCTCACGCAGCATCTTGCCCAACGTGCGCGCCGCGGCACCCGCGGTGGGAGAGGGACGTGCGGTGGGTGGTGTGCCGACGCACCGTCAGGCCGGACCACCCTCCGCGGTCGGACACCGGCTCTCAGATCCCCGGCGCGAGTTCCGGCCCCATGTAGCGCTCCAGGAAGGCCCGCGCGTAGGCCGGGTCGTCGCGCAACCGGAAGAGCCGGGCCCGGCGCAGCCGTTCGACGTATGCCGCGTCCGGGGCGCCGGGGGGCGGGCCGTGCTGGAGGTGGAGCATGAAGTGGCTGAACTCCTGCACCTGCCACACATCGGCCAGGCGCCGCCGCGAGTAGGCGGCCAGTACCTCGTCGACCTCTCCGGCGGCACCCTCGGAGAAGTGCTCGCCCAGGGCGGTCGCGAGATCGGCCGCGTCGGCCATGGCCAGGTTCATTCCCTTGCCGCCGGAGGGCGGCACGATGTGCGCGGCGTCACCCACCAGCGCCACTCGCCCCAGATGCATGGGCTCCACGACCCGGGTCCGCATCTCCACGAGAGACCGGTCGAACACCGGCCCCCGCGGCAGCGTCCCCGGCGACAGCGCCAGCCGGCCCTCCAGCTCCCGCCAGAGGCGTTCCTCGGGCCAGTCCTCCAGGCTCTCGTCCTCCGTCACCTCCAGATACAGGCGCGTCACCTCCGGCGAGCGCAGCATCTGCCCCGCGAATCCGTTGGGGTGCTGGCCGTAGACGGTGTGCGGCGCGAAGGGCGGAGTCTTCGCCAGGACACCGAGGAGCCGAACGCCGTGCCGCACGTCGTACTCGGTGAAGGCGTCGGCGGGCAGGGCGGCGCGCACGGGGCCGTGCTGGCCGGCTGCCTCCACCACCACCTCGGCGCGCACCGCCGTGCCGTCCGCGCACCGCACCACCGGCAGCCCCCGCTCGGTGCCCAGACCGACGACGGGGCGGCCCAGCAGCGCGGCTGCGCCCGCCGAGACGTATCCGTCCAGCAGGTCGGCCACCACCTCCTGCTGCGGGTAGACGAAGCTCGGGGCGTCGCCGCACAGGTCCGCGTAGTCCAGTCGCACGATCTCGCCCTCACACCGGAACTCGCACGCGGTGTGCGGCAGGCCCTCGGCGCGCAGCCGCTTGGAGAGTCCGAGCCGGTCCAGGAGCTGTACGGTGCGGCGTTCCAGGAAGCCGGCACGGGCCCTGGCCGCCAGCTGGTCGCGGTCGAACTTGTCGATCACCACGCAGGCGACGCCCCGCTCGTGCAGCAGCGTCGCCAGGGTCAGTCCGGCGGGCCCGGCGCCGACGATGGCCACCTGGGTTTCGATGGTCCCCACCACAGTGCTCCTTCGTTCGTGCTGAGCAAAAGGGTAGGGAGCCGCCGCAGAGACAAGCACAGCGGGGTAAACCTCCCCGCCGCACGGGACGCCGTACTGCGTCCCGTCACGAGGACCGGGCGCCCGCGCGCCCTATTGTGCCGCGGTGTGGTCCATCCCGGCCATGAGTGCCTGGTGGCTGCAGCGGACGTGTTCGCGCATCACCCGTTCGGCGCCGTCGCCGTCCTTGGCGAGGATCAGGCTGAGTACGCGGTGGTGTTCGTTGTCGGACTCGTTCAGGCGGCCCGGCTGGGACAGCGACGTGCGCACCAGGCGTGCGTAGGCCAGCTGGTTCATCAAGGTGCGGTAGTGCGCCTCCAGCTTGCTGTTGTCGGCGCCGCTGACGAGCAGGTCGTGGAATTCGTGTACGAGTGAGGCGTACCGCTCTGTGTCGCCGGACCGGACGGCTTCGTCGGCCGCCCGCATGTTGGCCTCCAGGAGTTCCACCTCGGGGACGTTGCCGCGGAAGGCCAGCAACCGCGCGGCGGCGCCCTCCAGCAGTTCCTTCATCTGGAACAGCTCGGTCAGCTCCCGCCGGGACGGCACCGCGACGAAGGTCCCGACCCGCGGGCGGATCTCCACCAGTCCCTCGATCTGCAGCTGCTTGAGGGCCTCGCGGATGGGGGTGCGGCTGACGCCGAAGGTCTCGGAGAGCGCCATCTCCGAGAGGCTGGAGCGCGGCGGCAGCTCACCGCTGATGATCATCCGCCGCAGCTCTTCGGCGACCCGGGACTGCATGCTCGTCTGCTGCAGCCGTTTCCCTGTCTTCCCCGTGGGTTCTTGCATGGCACCAGATGCTAGGTTCCCCGAACGGAGACCGTCAATTTCGCCTGACGTGCTGCCGTGGGCGTTAGACGGCCTGCCATGGGTGCTTACTGCCATGCAAGAGTCCTCGGGTTCCGGGGCGGGACGTGGCTCATGACCGGAGGACGAACGGATCGCCCACCGGCTCCTCGCTGGTGTTGATCCACACGCTCTTCAGCCGGGTGTACTCCCGGATCACCTCCGTGCCGTGTTCGATGCCCGCGCCGCTGCCCTTGAAGCCGGACCGGGGCGACATCGGCGACATCGACCGGTAGGTGTTGGCCCAGACCGTGCCTGCCTCCAGGCGCGCTGCCATGCGATGGGTACGGTTCAGGTCACGCGTCCAGACACCCGCCGCCAGGCCGTACGCCGAATCGTTGGCGAGGGCCACCGCCTCGTCCTCGGAGCCGAAGGGCATGACGGTGGCGACCGGACCGAAGATCTCCTCCTGGCAGATCCGCATCGTGTTGTCGGTGCCGGTGAAGACGGTGGGGGAGTAGAAGTAACCGCCCAGCCCCGTCTGCGGCCGCGTCCCGCCGCAGACCACCTTGCCGCCCTCGGCCTGTCCCAGTTCCACGTAACTCTCCACCTTCGCCAGCTGATCGGCGAGGGCGAGCGGCCCCAGCTCGGTGGTGTCCTCCAACGGGTCGCCGATCCGGATCGTCGCGGCCCGCGCGGTCACCCGCTCCAGGATCTCGTCGTACACCTCGCGGTGCACGAGCACCCGGCTGCCCGCCACACACGTCTGCCCCGCGGCCGCGAAGATCCCCGCGATGACGCCCATGGCGGCCGAGTCGAGATCGGCGTCCGGGAAGACGATGTTCGGCGACTTCCCGCCGAGCTCCAAAGTGCAGCGTACGAGACGGTCGGCGCAGGTCCGGGCGATGCGGCGGCCGGTCTCCGTGGAGCCGGTGAAGCTCACCTTGGCCACGTCGGGGTGCTCGGTCAGCGGTGCGCCCGCCGTGGCGCCGAAGCCGGTGACGACGTTGACGACGCCGGGCGGGAAGCCGGCCTGCTCGAAGAGGGGAGCGAGGGCGAGCAGTGAAGCGGAGGTGTGCTCGGAGGGCTTGACGACCACGGTGTTCCCGGCGGCGAGCGCCGGCGCGAGCTTGGTGGCGGTCAGTAGCAGGGGGGAGTTCCAGGGGGTGATCGCGCCGACCACGCCGACGGGCTCGCGCAGTGTGTAGTTGAGCAGCTCGCGGCTCGCACCCGGGATCACCTCCCCATGGATCTTGTCGGCGAGGCCCGCGTAATAGTGGAAGTACTCGGGAATTCCGGCGAGTTGGGCGCGCATCTCGCGCAGCAGCTTGCCGTTGTCCAACGTCTCGGTCCTGGCCAGCTCCTCGGCGTGCTCGCCGATCAGATCGCCCAGGTTGCGCAGCAGCCGACCGCGCCGGGTCTGGCTCAGGTCCCGCCAGCGCGGGTCCTCGAAGGCGGTACGCGCGGCGGCGACGGCGCGGTCGACATCGGCGGCGGTGCCGTTCGCGGCCTCGTACCAGGGCTCGGCGGTGGCCGGGTTCAGGCTGCGGAAGTACTCGCCGGAGGCGGGCGCACTCCACTCGCCTGCGATGTAGTGGTCGTGGCGCGGCAGTCGCGCGGGTGCGGTCATCAGCGGAAACACTCCTGTCCGGTGTGCGTGAGGATCGCCGAGGAGAGGTCGTCGGGACGCTCCAGCGGCAGCAGGTGGCGGGCGTCGGGTACGACCGTGCCGCGGGCGCCCGGGATGCGTGCGGCCAGCCGCCGGGTCATCTCGGGGGTGGAACCCGGGTCCTCGGAACCTGTGAGGGCGAGGGTCGGTGCGGTGATCCGGGGGAGCAGGGGCCACAGCCCGGTGTCGGCGGTCGCGAAGACGTCGTAGCAGGCGAGGTAGGAGGTGCGGTCGGTGTGCAGCAGTGTGTTGTGTACTTGTTCGGCGAGTTCCGGCTCGCGCGCTCGCCAGGCGGGGGAGAACCACCGGTCGACCGCTGCCCGGGCCGACGCGCCGAAGTCCTCGGCGGCCCGCCGCCTGCGCCGGGCCACCGCCGCGCGCTCGGCCTCGGACCGCGCGGCGACGGAGCTGACCAGGGTGAGCGAGGACACCAACTCGGGGCGGGAGACGTCGAGTTGCTGTGCCACCAGCGCGCCCAGGGAGAAGCCGACCAGATGCGCGGGTCCGTTCAGCAACGCGGCCACGTCCCCGGCCAGCTCGTCGAGTGTGACCCCGGCCGCCGCTGCCGGGGAGGCGCCGTGCCCGCGCAGGTCGGCCGCCAGGACGCGGTGGCGCGCGGCCAGTGCCGGTACGCAACGCTGCCACATGCCACGGTCGAGCCCGACACCGTGCAGCAGTACGAGGTCGGGTCCGCTGCCGTGCACCTCATGGCTCAGTGTCACCGGACCCGTGGTGCCCACCGTGCTCACTGCTCCGTCGTCAGCGGCGCCAGCCGGGCCTGCGGGCGGCCCTGGGAGGCGGCCGCGAGGCCGATGACGATCTCGTCGGCGCGCGGTCCGTCCGGGACCCGTACCTCGATGGTCTGGTGGTGCGAGCGGATGGTGGCGTCCGTGACGTGCTTGAGCGGGATGTCGAAGACCGTGCCCGCCGCCGCCCGCTTCTCCACGGCCGGCAGCAGTGTTGTCGCACTCGCCGCCTTGCGGAAGTGGTCGCCGAACTTGAGCGTGTGGATCAGCGCCGAGCCGTGTTCGACCTCCCCGTCCAGGCCCACGATGGCGGCCTTCCCGTACGCCTCGACCGGTGCGCCGAGCGCCTCGACCACCCGCGGGGCCAGCAACTCGCCCAGCTTCGGGGCGACTTCGTCGATCCCCGGCAGGAGGTCCTGGACGAAGCCCTGTCCGGCCCACGGGTTCTCGATGACCGCGAGTACCACGGCGGTGCGGGCGGGCGGGTCGACCGCGCGGCCGCCCTCGGTGTGGATGTTCTCGGTGAAGGTGACGATCTTTCGGATGTTCACTGTGCTGTCTCCAGGTTCGGGTTCAGGTTCGGATTCACGTTCAGGTCGGCGAGGCGGACGGCGGGGTCGGTGACGCGGTCCCCGATCCGTGCGTTGGGACGGGGGCCGGACGCGCCGGCCGCGACGACGACGATCTCGTCCGGGCGGGGCGCGTCGGGAATGCGGATGTGGCACGTCTGGTAGTGGGACCGGGTGGCGGCCGCCGTCTTGTGCCACACCGGCACGGTGAGGGGCTCACCGGCCGCGAGCCGGTCGTCGCTGAAGACGATGATCGAGGTGCCCTCGGCCAGCTCCCGGAAGACATTGCCGAAGAACGGGGTGTGGATCAGCGCACCGCCGTGCTCGATCTCTCCGTCCAGACCGACGATCGCGGCCTTGCCGAAGGACTCCAGGCGGTCGGTGCCACCCAGCGCCTCGGCCACCCGGTCGGTCAGCAGTCGCGCCAGCCCCGGGGCGATCTCCTCGACCTCCGGCTGGAGATCGGCGACGAAGCCGCGCCCGGCCCAGGGGTTGCGGATCACCGCGGCGGCCGCGGCCCGGCGCACCGGCACGGCGACCGGCCGGCCGAGTTCCAGCAGTACCTCGTCGACGACGGTGACCACCTTGCGTACGCCCATGTCCTTGGGTACGTCCACGTCCTTGCCTACGTCCATGTCGTCCTTGCGTACGTCCATGTCACGCACCGGTGACGTCGGCGCCGGCGGTGAACTGCGGCATGACCTTGTCGGCGAACAGTTCCAGGCTGCGCATGGCCTTGTGGTGCGGCAGGCCGGGGTGGGTGGTCCACAGCAGCAGATGCTCCAGGCCGACCTCGTCCCGCAGCTCGGCGATCTTCTCGGCGACGTGCTCGGGGGTGCCGACGAGCAGGTTGCGCTGCTGGAGGAAGTCGAACGACAGCTCGTGCGCGTCGGTCAGCTCCTCGCCGGCTTCCATCATGTTGCCGAGGCCGCGCCAGTGCGTGATCCACCGGTAGGTGTTCATCAGGGCCTCTTCGAAGTCGGCCCGGGCCTGCTCCATGGTGTCGGCGACATAGACGTCCCGGACCAGCCCGATGCCCTCGCCCAGCGCGTACTCGCGGCCCGTGGCCTCGCTCGCCGTGTCCCGGTACAGCGTGAAGCGCTCCTTGAGCGCGGAGACCGGCGGCAGCCAGAACATCCCCTGCACGCCCTCGGCCGCGGCGGCCTTGATCGAGCGGGGACTGTCGATCACCTGCCAGAGCGGCGGGTGGGGGCGCTGCAGGGGAGAGGGCGTGACCTGCATCTTCGTGATGACCCCGGCCTCGGTGTAGTCCGGGGTGGCGGGGGAGAGCGGGTGGTTCCACCGCACGCCCGGCGCCGGGAACTCGTGGAACCGTCCCTTGTGGGCGAAGAACTCGCCGCTCCATGCCTTACGCAGGATTTCCACGGTCTCGTCGTACAGCGCCCGGTTCTGCTCCTGGTCACGCGGGTCGGCCAGCGTGTTGAGGTTCAGTGCCTCGCGACCGTACAGACCGCGGCCGAGGCCGACCTCGACGCGGCCGCCGGAGAGCTGGTCGAGCATGGCGATGTCCTCGGCGAGCCGTAGCGGATGCCAGAAGGTGGCGATGCTCGCGGCCTGGCCGATGCGGATGCGGTCGGTGCGCGCTGCGATGTCGGCGCCCATGAGCACCGGGTTCGGGGTGATCTCGAACCCTTCGTGCCCGAAGTGGTGCTCGGTGTACCAGGTCGACCAGAAGCCCGCCTGTTCCGCGGCGATCGCGAACTCCCTGGCTTCGTCCATGACCTGGGCGTACTCGCCGAGTCGGCCGGGTGCTCCGAGGTTGTGGAATATCGAGAACCTCATCCGAGAACCTTTCTGCTCATGCTGTGCCATGGCAGGGAGGCTAGGAGTGCGATTCCCGCACCGTCAAGAGGTGATCGCCGGAAAACTTGGTCTGACCTGCGCAGGTCGCCGGACTGGCGCCACTCTCCAGCCCTTTCGTACGCAAGTGTTGACATCGCCTGAGGGTCTCCTTAGCGTCCTCTGCCATACAACAGCCATGCAGCAGTCGAACGAGGAGACCGCCATGACGCACATGGGGACGCAGGCACAGGCACAGACTCGGGCGACGACACGGACGGCCGACCGTGTGTCCCGAGTCCGCTCCGCCTGGCAGGCCGCCTGGGATCAGGGCCGGGTCGGAGCGCTGGACGACCTGCTCAGCCCTTCGTACGTCCGCCGCCGCGGGCCGGCCGGCACCGTGCAGGACCGCGAGGGGTTCAAGGACTCCATCCGCGCGGTCCGCGTGGCCTTCCCCGACCTGCGAACGGAGATCGAGGAGATCGTCGAGGACGGTGACCGGCTGGCGATCCGCTGGCGCAGCACCGGCAGCCACACCGGCGCCTTCCTCGGCGTACCGCCCACCGGCAAGCGGGTCGAGGTGTCCGGCGCGACCTTCGCCAGTTTCGACGGGAGTGCGGTGGACGAGGAGTGGGTGACCTTCGACTCCCGTCAGCTGCTGGAGGCGCTCGGGATCATCACCACCACCCACGAAGCCGCCGTGGACCCCGACCTCGTCAAGGGCGTGCACCGCAAATTCATCACCGGTGTGACCGTCGTGACCACCGACGACGACGGCACCCCCAAGGGCCTGGCCGTCAACGCCTTCGCCAGCATCTCGTTGGATCCGCCGATGGTGCTGGTTTGCGTGCAGCGCAGCTCCGCCACCCACCCCGCCCTGCACCGCGCGAGCCACCTGGGCATCAACATCCTCGCCGCCGACCAGCTCGAGGTCGCCAAGGTCTTCGCCGCGAAGGGGGACGACAAGTTCGCCGCCCTGTCCTGGGCCGCGGGCGACTTCGGCGCACCCCTGATCGAGGGATCCTGCGCCCAGCTGGAGGTGGAGATCGGCGAGCGGATCGAGGCCGGCAGCCACACCGTCTTCACCGGACGGGTCGTCTCCGCCGTTTACCACGACGTCGCCCCGCTGGTCTACAGTGGCGGCGGGTTCTTCGACATCTCGCAGACGGCACCTTTGCCCTGGTGAAACTTTCGGACCCGCATCCCTCCCCCCTCTGAAGAACCCCTCTTCTCCGTTTTCAGGAGCACGTCATGACCCACGACGCCTCGGCGCCGGTGTACGGCAGCGCGGTCGCGAAAGTCGAACCCTTCGGGGTGGACCACATTCCCGAGAACGAGCGGCACGGCAAGGCCAGTTCACAGTTCTTCGTGTGGTTCGCCGCGGGGCTCAACTTCCCCATCATCCTGCTCGGCTTCAGCGCCGCCGGCTTCGGACTGAGCTTCGGTGCGTCGGTCCTCGCGATCGTGGCCGGCGCCGCGGTCGGTTCCGTACTGATGGCCGTGATGTCCCGGATGGGAGTGCGGCTGGGCGTGCCGCAGCAGATCCAGGCGCGCGGTCCGCTCGGCTTCTTCGGGAACTTCCTGCCCGTTGCGTACATCAACGTCTTCGCCGGGGTCGGCTGGGCGGCGGTCACCGTCATCCTCGGCGGCAAGGCGTTCGCGGAACTGACCCACCTGCCGTTCTGGGTCTGCGCGCTGCTGCTGACCGCGGTCGAGGTGGTGGTGGCCATCTACGGCTACAACATGATCAACTTCCTGCAGCGGATGCTGACCTATGTCCTCGCCCCGCTGTTCCTGCTGATCACGGTCGTGGCCCTGGTGCGCGGCGCCGGCACCTTCGATGCCAACGCGCACGCCTCCGGCTACACCGGCGCCACCGGCGGCTGGATCACCTTCGGTGCCGGATTCCTCTCCTTCCTGGTCGCCTGGGCGCCCTTCGCCTCGGACTACTCGCGCTACCTGCCGGACACCCCGCACGTCGTGCGGCGTACGACCCTGTACACCGGTCTCGGCAACTTCGTCACCATCTGCTGGCTCGGCATCCTGGGCGCCCTGGTCGGCGGCAGCGCGACCAGCTCGGACGCCATCACCGCGGTGCACCAGCTGGCGGGGCCGTTCGCCGTTCCCGCGCTGATCGCGATCACACTCTCCGCGCTCGCGCAGAACTTCCTCAATGTCTACGGCGGTGCGATCTCCGTCCAGACCCTCAAGATCCCCGTCAGCCGGACCCAGGCAGTTGTCATCATCTGTGCGCTGGCCTATGTGATCAGCCTGTGGGGCGAGGCGGGGACCGAGGAGAAGTTCGCGGTCTTCCTCAACCTGACCGCGTACTTCATCGCGCCCTTCGCCACTGTGCTGCTGCTCGACTACTACCTGGGCGGCCGGAGCGACCCCCGCCGGATCGCCGAACTGTACGACAAGGGCCGGGTGCTCAACTGGGGCGTCATCGCCTGGGCGGGCGGCGTGCTGGCCTCGGTGCCGTTCTGGCGCTCCAGCCTCTACACGGGCCCGTTCGCGGCGGCCTACCCGCACGCGGGCGACCTGAGCATGTTCGTCGCGGCCGCCGCGGCCACGGTGCTGTACTTGCTGACGTACCGTCAAAAGCCCCTGTGGACACACGCCGGCACGCCGGCGTCCGAGGAGACGCGCACGGGGGACACCGCGGCAGTCACCGGATCCTGAGAAGAGCGGGAGCGGGCGGCGCTCACCGCTCGTGATCGGTCACCGGCCGGAACCGTGCGTGCAGCCGCCGGGTGTGGTCCACGTGCCGGGGCGGCCCGGTCAGTACCACCGTGGCGGTGAGACGGGGGTCGGTGCTGGACGCGGCCAGACGGAGTTCCAGCGCGCCCGGCTCGACGCGGCGGCGGCCGTCGCGGCCGGTGAACGAGGTGACGTCGGCCGGGACCGTCACCTGGAGGCGGCGCGACTCGCCGGCCGCGAGTGGGACGCGGGTGTAGCCGATGAGGCGCTGGACCGGCTGCACGACCGAGGCGACGGGGTCGTGGAGATAGAGCTGCACTGTTTCGATGCCGTCGCGGTGGCCGGTGTTGCGCACGGAGAAGGCGAGGGTGAATTCGCCGTCCGTGCCGGTCTCATCGGTGTCCACGTCGAGGTCGTGCCAGGTGAAGTCGGTGTACGACAGGCCGTGGCCGAAGCCGAAGGCCGGGGTGGGGTCGATGTTCGACACGTCGCTGGCCCTGGCCAACGGGGCCGCCAGGTATGTCGAGGGCTGGGCGCCCGGGTTCCGCGGCACGCTGACGGGCAGCCGCCCCGAGGGGTTCGTCCGGCCGCTGAGCACTCCGGCCAGGGCCGTGGTGCCCGCCGTACCGGGGAAGAATGACTGCACGAGCGCCGCGGCCTCGTCGGCGGCGCGGCCCAGGGCGTACGGCCGACCGGCCAGCAGCACCGCCACCACCGGCGTGCCGGTGTCGAGCAGCGCGTCGAGCAGCTGCTGCTGGACACCGGGCAGGGCCAGCGAGTCGGCGTCACACCCCTCGCCGCTGGTGCCCCGGCCGAAGAGCCCGGCGCGGTCGCCCAGCGCCGCGACGACGACATCGGCGTCCCCCGCCGCCCGTACGGCCTCGGCGAACCCGGAGATGTCCGCGCTGTCGATCCCGGCGCCCCGCGCCACGGTGAACTCCGTATCGGGGAATTCCCGCTCCAGGGCCTCCCGCAGCGTCGGCAGGCCGATCCCGGCCGGGACTTCGGGGTGCCGTACTCCGACGTGGACGGGGAAGGAGTAGCAGCCCAGGACGGCGGTCGGCTCCTCGGCGTTGGGGCCGACGAGCGCGATCCTGCGGGGCCGTGCCAGGGGCAGGGTGCCGTCGTTGCTCAGCAGCACGACCGCCCGCTCGGCGACCTCGCGGGCCAGCTCGCGGTTGGCCGCGGTGTCCAGGCCGACCGTGCCGCGCAGCGCTTCGGTGTCTTCCCGGTCGGCCGCCGCCAGGGCCGACGGCACCGGGTTCCAGTCCGCGTCCAGCAGTCCGAGCTGGGCCTTCTGGGTCAGTACGCGGCGCAGTGCGCGGTCGACGAGGGCTTCGGGGACGCGCCCGGCGGCGATCTCTTCCCGCAGGGGCTCGCCGAACGTCTTGACCGTGGGCAGTTCCACGTCGACTCCCGCGCCGAGGGCCGCTGCCGCCGCCTCCCCCCAACTGCCCGCCACCGCGTGCAGGGTGCGCAGGAACGCGATGCCGAAGTAGTCGGCGACGACCGTCCCCTCGAAGCCCCAGGTGTCCCGCAGCAATCCGGTCAGCAGTTCTTCGTCGGCCGCTGCGGGCACGCCGTCGGTGTCGGTGTAGGCATGCATCACCGACCGGGCCCCGCCCTCCCGCACGGCCATCTCGAACGGCGGGAGCAGCACGTCGGCGCGCTCCCGCACGCCCGCGGAGACGGGGGCGAGGTTGCGTCCCGCGCGGGAGGCGGAGTAACCGGCGAAGTGCTTCAGGGTGGCGACGATCCCGGCGGACTCCAGCCCTTGGACGTACGCGGTGCCGACCGTGCCGACCAGGTAGGGGTCCTCGCCGATGGTCTCCTCCACCCGCCCCCAGCGGGCGTCCCGTACCACGTCCAGTACGGGGGCGAGGCCCTGGTGCACGCCGACGGACCGCATGTCCCGGCCGATCGCCGCGGCCATCCGGCGGATCAGGGCGGGGTCGAAGGTCGCTCCCCAGGACAGCGGTACGGGGTAGGCGGTGGCGCCCCAGGCGGCGAAGCCGGCGAGGCATTCCTCGTGGGCCAGCGCCGGGATGCCGAAGCGGTTCGCCGAGACGATCCGCTGCTGGGTGCGCATCAGGGAGAGCGCACCGAGCGCGGGGTCCACGGGGACCGTGCCGAACGGGCGGGTCAGCTGGCCCAGGCCGGCCGGCAGGAGGGTGTCGAGGTCGACCGGCTCCTCCATTTCGTGCTGGTGGGGCGCGACTTCGCCGCCCTCGTCGGAGGCGCCGACCCACACGCCGAAGAGCTGGGCGACCTTCTCCTCGACGGTCATGGCGGCCATCAGGGCGGAGACGCGGGTGTCGATGTCGTGGGCGGGGTCGTTCCAGACGGGAAGGACGGGGGTTGTCTCTGCGGCCACGTTGGCGGTCACTTTCCTCCGACGCCCATCAGGCCCTGGACCAGGGCACGACGGGCGAACAGGTAGACGATCAGGACGGGCACCATCGACAGGACCACGGCGGCCAGCAGCCCCGGGATGTCGATGCCGTGCTCGGTGCGGAAGTTGTACAGCCCCAGGGTGATGACCTTGGAGGCGTCGGACTGGGTCAGTACCAGGGGGAACAGAAAGCCGTTCCACGCCTGGAGCGCGGAGAACACCACGACGGTGGAGAGTCCGCCCTTGGACAGGGGGAGGACGAGCTGGAAGAACATCCGCCGCGGCGAGGCGCCGTCCATCGCCATGGCCTCGAACAGCTCGCGGGAGATGTCGCGCATGGCGCCGCTCAGGATCAGTGCGGAGATCGGCAGACAGAAGGCGGCGGTGGGCAGGACGACGCCGATGAGGTTGTCGTAGAGGCCGGCCTGGCTGATGAGGTAGAACATCGGGACGATCACCGCCTGGGCCGGAATGGCCAAGCCCAGCAGGAAGAGCCGGAAGACGCCCGAGGTGATCCTGGAGTGGCTGCGCACGATGGCGTACGCCAGAGGTGGCACGAGCAGCAGCACCAGGGCGACCACGCTGACGGTGACGATCACCGTGTTGAGGAAGTACCGCCCGAAGCCGCCGGCGAGCGCGCGCGTGTAGTTGTCGAAGGTGATGTCGTCGGGGAAGGCCAGCGGGCCGCCCGCCGCATAGTCGGACCGGGATCGCAGCGTCGCCGTGAGCATCACGTACAGCGGCAGGCCGACGAGGCAGAGCCACCCGAGCGAGCCGGCGCCCGCGAGGTAGTGGGGACGTCGCTTCATCACAGACCTTCCATGGCGCTGCGCATCTTGTCGTAGCCGGACACGCGCACCACGACGAGCGAGATGACCGTCGCCGCCACGACCAGGACGAGGGCGACGGCCGCACCGGCGCCGAAGTCGAAGTACTTGAAGGCCTTTTGGTACATGTAGTACGCGCTGATGGTGGTGTCCGTGCCCGGGCCGCCCTGGGTGAGGATCAGGACCGTCTCGAACGTGGTGAGCCCGCCGACGACCATGAGGATCATCGAGGTGATGACCGAGTTGCGCAGCTGCGGCAGGGTGATGTGGAAGAACTGCCGGTACCGTCCGGCGCCGTCGATCTCCGCGGCCTGGTAGAGCACGCGCGGAATCGCCCGCGCGGCGCCTTGGTAGAGCAGGGTGTGGAAGGGCGTGAACTGCCAGGTGCTGACGAAGGCCAGCACCCCGATGGCGGTGGCCTGCCCGCCGAAGAGGTTGCCGTCGCCGAACAGCCACGCGGCCTGGGACGGAACGCCGAAGTTCGGGTCGAGCAGCGCCCGCCACAGTACGGAGACCGCGGTGGAGGAGAGCAGCAGCGGGACGAAGTAGATCGCGGACAGCACCGCGCGGTTGCGCTGCCGGCCGGCGGCCCACACGCCGAGCACGATGCTCAGCGGGGTCTGGATCGCTACGCCGAGCACGGTGACCAGGAGGCTCAGCCAGATGCTCTTGATCATGACCGGGTCCGCGAAGACCCTGCTCCAGTTGTCCATGCCGACGAACTCGGGCGCTCCGATGCCGCTCCAGCTCATGAAGGACAGGACGGCAACCATGATCAGCGGGGCGATCGCGAAGACGGCGAAGAACACCGTGGCGGGCAGCGCCCAGGCGAACCCGGGACGGCCGACGTCGGCGAGCTGCCCGCCCTGCTGCCGGCTCCGGCCGGCCGCGGCGGATGCGGTGGCGCTCGTCATCTGAGTGGTCATGTCGGACTCAGGCGGTGGGGAGGGCCTGCATGGCCTTGATGAAGCCGTCGGCATCGGTCTGCCCGTTGACGAACTGCTGGACGGCCTGGCGGATGGGCGTGTTGGCGGCGGGCGGATACGCCTGGTCCCACGACAGCTGGAACGAGGGAGCCTTCTTGACCAGGTCGAACTGGTACTTCGAGTACTCCGGGTCGGCCGAGGTGTCCAGGAACTTCTCGGTGTTCGTTGTGGTCGGCAGGTTGCCGATGGACAGCTGCTTCTTCACGAACTCGTCGGAGTACATGAGCTTGAGGAACTCGGCCACGGCCTCGGGGTGCTGCGTCTTCTTCAGCACCGAGTAGAAGTTGTTGGTGTTGCCGACGAGGTTGGCCTGGTCGCCCTTGCCGCCCTCGACCTTGGGGAAGATGCCGTAGCCGAGGTCCTTTTCGGCGAACTCCTTGTCCGCGTCCTGCTGCGTGGCGTACTCCCACGAGCCCATCAGCTCGAAGGCGGCCTTGTCTCTGGCCAGGAGGGCGGGCGAGCCGCCGTCGGTGAACTTCACCGAGTCGTAGTTCGTACCGAACGCACCGGCGTCGACCAGTTCTTTCAGCATGCCGAGGGCCTTCTTGCTGTCCGCGCTCGCCCAGGCGCTCTTGTCGCCGTCCAGCGCCTTCTGGAAGAGCCCGGGCCCGGCGACGCGGTCGTAGAGGTACTCGAACCACATCAGGGTCGGCCACTGGTCGCCGCCGCCGAGGGCGATCGGTGTGATGCCCTTCTTCTTGAGTGCCTTGACCGCGCCGAGCAGGTCGTCCCAGGTCTTCGGCGGCCGCACGCCGGCGTCGGCCAGCACCTTCTTGTTGTGGAAGAGCAGGACCGGCTGTGTGCCGCGCATCGGGATGCCGTAGGACTTGCCGTCGATGACGGCGGTGTCGAAGACGGACGGCAGGAACTTCGACTTGAGCCCCGGATCGTCCTTGATGAAGTCGTCCAGCGGCATGAGCAGGTCCGCCCCGACGAAGGGCTGCACGCTGCCGCCGCCCCAGTTGAAGAAGACGTCCGGGGCCTTCGGGGTGTTGATGATCGTCTGGAGCTTCTGCTGGTAGTCGGCGCCCGGGACGGTGTCCAGGACGGCCTTCACCTTCGATGTCCTGTTGAAGGTGGCGACGATCTGCTTCTCGACCTTGTTGGTGGCGTCTCCGTAGACGAGGACGTGGATCTTCCCGTCGGAGGCCGCCGCACCGTCGCCGCTCCCGCAGGCCGACAGGGTCAGCGCCAGGGCCAGCACCGTGCCTCCGGCGAGTATGCGGGGCATCCGCGCACGTATCTTCATCGTCTGCCTTTCGAAAGTTTCGGCTGAAGTGCCGAAATTCGCTGCAGTTCCGGACCGTAAGGGAGGCTTCGGTGAGCGGTCAACGGCCGTGCAGTCGCGCGACCGAACCGTTACCACGCAGCCGCGCGCTACCGCGTGTTCTATCCTGCGCACATGCGTGATGACGACGAGGTGGAAGGCCGGGTGACCCTGGCCGAGGTGGCAACGCAGGCCGGCGTCTCCCTTTCGACAGTTTCGAAAGTTCTCAACGGCCGCTCCGATGTCTCCCGGCCCACCCGGAGCAAGGTCGAGAGCCTGCTGGAGACCCACGGCTACCGCCGCCGCGCCCAGGCCGCGCCTCAGGCACCGTTGATCGAGCTGGTCTTTCCCGAACTGGAGAGCATCTGGGCGATGGAGCTCATCCGCGGCGTCGAGAACGTCGCGAAGGAGAACGGTGCCAGCGTCGTCCTCACCGAGAGCGGCACCCGCCACGCCCCCGCCCCCGACTGGGTGGACGGCGTGCTGCGCCGCCGCCCGCTCGGCGTGGTCCTGGTCTTCTCCACGCTGCCGGACCGGGTGAAGAAGCAGCTCAGGTCGCGCGCCATCCCGTTCGTCATCATCGACCCGGCCGGCGACCCCGAGCCGGACGTCCCCTCCGTCGGCTCGGCCAACTGGGCCGGGGGGATGGCCGCGACGCGCCACCTCATCGAGTGCGGGCACCGACGCATCGCCATCATCACCGGGCCCGAGGACATGATGTGTTCCCTGGCCCGGCTCGACGGCTTCCGCTCCGCCATGGCCATGGCGGGCCTGGAAGTCGATCCGCGCCACGTCCGGCACGGCGACTTCCACGTCCAGGGCGGCTTCGCCCACGCCACCGAACTGCTCGACGGGCCCGACCGGCCCACCGCCGTCTTCGCCGGCAGCGACCTGCAGGCGCTCGGCGTACTGGAGGCAGCACGCCTCAAAGGCCTGAGCGTGCCGGCAGACCTGTCGGTGGTGGGCTACGACGACGTCCCACTCGCCCAGTGGGTCAGCCCCGCCCTGACAACGGTCCACCAGCCGCTGCGGCAAATGGCCGAAGAGGCAGCCCAGATGCTGCTGCGCCCCCGGGACCCGGCCAAGGACGACCTGCGCATGGAACTGGCCACCCGCCTGGTAACACGCCAAAGCACGGCCCCACCGGCGACCGACCTACGACGGGCACACGGCCGCGGATGAGGGGCTCGGCCGGCGGTGAGGCGCTTGGCCGACGGTCGTATGGCCGCTGCCGGTCCGGGTCTTGCCTGCGGGGAGGGCAGGCTGATGTCCTGGTGGTGCGGTGGTGGGTCGAGGTCTTGGGGGCGGTCGAGCTGCAGTGCTTGGCCTTCGGCGTCATCGTGCTGTCCGCAGGCCGTCTGGTGCTTGCGGTCGTGTGCCGTGGTCGTGTCCGACTACGTCACCTCCGGCGGCACCGCGAAGGTGAGCCTCGTCTACGGGGACCTGAAGACCAACACCACCTACACCTTCCGCACCTCCGCCTAGGATGGCAGCCTGTACGAGACCGAGTGGTCGGCATGGGCAAAGTTCCACACCCGCGGCCGTCAGCTGAGCATCACGCTGCCGGAACCGGACAAGAATGCTCCCGCGGTGGACCTGGAGAAGTACCAGAACCCCGAGGCCGGGCGGCGCAACACCCCGACGGCGGCCAGCAGCGCCAGAAGCGCCGATGGCACACCGAACGAGACCTGCACCGAGCAAGGCGACACCACCGTGTGCTTCAAGGTCGGCGACCCCAAGGACCTGACTGCCGCCCAGAAGGACAGGATCGAGAAAAGGCTGAGGGCGGGCACGGACCTCGTCGACTGGTGCGACGACCTCGGCGTCTCGGTCGGCAAAGACTGGCTCAAGCGCACCGAAGCTTGCATGAAGTGGGCCACACCCATCCAGTTCGGATACAAGTTCAAGAACGCGAACGGGACCATCGACGAGGCGCGAGCCACCTTCGCCTCGTCCATCCAGATCAAGCTGGACCCCACGTCCAAGACATTCAAGCAGCAGATGGCCCTCGTCCCGGCCGATCCCTTCATCACCACAATCAGCGGGGCCGGCTTCGGCGGCAAGTCGTTCACCATGAAGCCGACGTTCAAGTGCTCCCCGCAGTGCAGCACCTCGGCTCCGGCATGGGACGGATCACCGTCCTGGGCAACTGCCGGCCAGGACCTGCACGCCGCCTACGCGACATTCACCCACGAGTGGACGGGCGAGGCCGCCACCCCGGTTGCCGGCCTGCAGCTTGACTGGTCCTACAGCGGCGATGTCAACGGTGCCCCCGGGGTCACCGTGCCGCAATCGCTGGGCAACTCCACGCCCGACTTCGATGTCCGCTGCGACGTGCAGGCCTCCACCACGCCGGGCTGCGTCTTCGACGCGTACAAGCCGACCTGGGTGATGAACTTCAAGAAGGCGCCGGCTGCCGTGGCCCACGCCTGGCTGATCCAGACCAAGCTGCCCAACCATCCCGGCTCCAAGTCCGCGGACAAGCCGACCCAGTACCTGCCCGCATCGGTGCGAGACTCCAACCTCAACCGGAAGCGGATCTGCCCCGACCAGTGGGCGAAAACCTACGGCAACCCGGACACGACCCCGATCGACACCAGCGACACCCCAAGCTGCGACGAGTTCGCCTACGCCGCCTCCTACAACTCCGGCGGCATGCCAGCCTCACTGGGCGGACTGAACGAGGTCGACACCGGCAACGACTGCCTGCAGACCTACGCCACCCGCTACAGCACCGGTGTGTGGAAGCTGTATGACGACACCCGCTTCCCCGCGCCGACGTACAAGGAGGTCTGCGGACGCTCCTCGATGTCGAACTACCAGAACACCCAGTCGATGCAGCCCTTCTCCGGCACGTTCTCCTCGCCGTCGAAGTACCGCCTGCTCGATAAGGACGAATATTGGGTGGCGTTTCCCGAGTTCGCGCACTGCTCCACCGCGGACAAGCTGACCTGTACGGTGCCCAAGCCGTGACCGCACCATAAGGGGCACGGCCACAGCGTGACCGGGACAGGAAAGTATTCCTGTCCCGGTCATGCGCCTCGATCCGAGAGGAGCACGACACGTGAGTGACGGCATTGTGTGGCTGGCCGAGGAGTGGCTGCGCCCAGACAGCCCTGTACTGTTCGTCACCTTCGCCCGTGGCATCACCCCGCCCGATCTCGCGGTGCGCCTGGGTGCCGACGCGAGGGCGATCCTTGAGCCGATGACCGCGGCCGAGACGCGCGCCATGACGTACAACGACCGGGTCTCGGCACGTGTGGCGCGCTTGGGTGAGTGTGCAGGCTGGTCGTTCGCGGTGGAGCAGGGCTGGCCGTCCAAAGCCTGGTGGGCCCGGCCCGAGGTCTCCGCCGGCGGCGTGGAGGTGTTGCATCTGACGGCCAAGCCGGATGACCCGCCGAGGGAGTGCTGGTACTACCGCGATGGTGCCACCGTTGGCCGCTTCGACTTCGGTGAGCGCCCCGAGGGCGGATTGGAGTTTTTGGTACCGGCGCTTGAAGAGGCCGGAGCTGTTGATGATCCGTTCCTGCCTGACTTCCCGGAGGACTACGACGAGACGCCTCCGACGCTGACGGCGCTGGAGAACCACTTCCACCTGTCTCTGCCGCGTGAGCTCATCCTCACCGGCAGCCTTCCCGCGGCGGTGACAGCGAAAGTGCCACCGGAAAACCTCGGGGACTGACTGTGAGTGGGCGCGTTGGTGGCATTGGGTGGGTGTCAGCAGGACGGGATGCTGGGTGCCTGGTCATGGGGATAGTTGCGGCCAGGTCCGCTGTCA
>NZ_JBEPFC010000035.1:0-51694 GCF_040301705.1 Streptomyces sp. NPDC000151
CGGCGCACGCGGCCGGCAAACCGGTCCTGCTGCTGACCGTCGGCCGCAGCGCCGCGTCCGGCCGCGCCGCGGCCTCCCACACGGGCGCCCTGGTAAGCGCCCGCGCCACGGTCGCCGCCGTCTGCCGGGACGCCGGCGCGTTGCTGCTGGATACGGCGGGCGAGGTGGTGGACACGGCCCTGTGCCTGCTGGCTGCGCGCGGTCGCGCTGCAGGGGCAGCCCCTGCCCCACCGCTGGCGACTTCTCCGCCGTCGTGGCCGCTCGCGCAGTTCCCCGCGCCCCTGGCGGGGCGCTCCTCTCCCCACCCAGCTGCGGGCAGTCGTGCCACCCCTCCCCACCCAGCTGCGGGCAGTCGTGCCGCTGGGGCGGCACGGGTGGGCGCAGCGGCACCCCAGCGGCGGGAAGCCGCCACCGCGCACCCCAGCCACCGACAGCCATCACGCATCGCCATCCTCGCCGACAGCGGAGGCCAAGGCGCCCTGGCCGCAGACGCATTCGCCGCCCGCGGCCTGGACGTACCGGCGTTCTCCGCCGCCACCGCGGCGACGCTCGCCGCCCACCTCCCACCCACCGCCGCCTCCGCCAACCCCGTAGACCTCGCAGGCGCCGGCGAAGCCGACCTCGGCACCTACGCGCGCCTCGCCCGCACCCTCCTGACCTGCGGCGAAGCCGATGCCGTCGTCCTCACCGGCTACTTCGGCGACTACGCCACCGGCAATCCGGCGCAGGCCGCGCGCGAGACCGACGTGGCGCGGGACCTCGCCGACGCCGCCGCGTCGTCCGGCCGCCCGCTCCTCGTCCACACCATGGCCCGCGACACCCCCGCCCTCGCCGTCCTCCGGCAGCGCGGCATCCCGGTCCACGAACGGATCGAGCAGGCCGCCGCGGCCCTGTCCGGCCTGGCCCGCCTCCGTACGGCACACCCCAGACCGCCCCTGCCCACCCCGCCCCCGTCCCCGTACCGCGCCCCCGACGGCGACTACGAGACCACCCGCGACCTGCTCTGCTCGTACGGACTGACGTTCCCCGCCGCCGAGTTCGTCCGTACCGCCGACGAGGCCGCGGCGGCCGCCCACCGCATCGGCTTTCCGCTCGCCCTGAAGGCGATGGGTCTGGCCCACAAGACGGAGGCCGGCGGGGTGGCGCTCGGCCTCGCCGACGAGCCCGCGCTGCGCACCGCCTTCGCCCGTATGCGCGCGGCCACCGCCGCGACCGCCGCGACCGGCGCGGGCCGGTACGCCGTCGAGGCCATGGCCACACCTCCGTACGCGGTCGAACTGATCGCCGGCGTACGGCGCGACCCCGCCTTCGGCCCGGTCCTCATGGCCGGCATCGGTGGCGTACGCGCCGAACTCCTCGCCGACACCGCCCTCGCCCTGGCCCCGCTCACCGCCGCCCACGCCCGCGACCTGCTGCTCTCCCTGCGCCACGCGCCCCTGCTCACGGGCTGGCGCGGCGCCCCGCCCGTCGACCTGGACGCCGCGGCGGCCGCCCTGTGCGCCCTCGCCCGGGCCGCCGCCGAACACCCCGAACTCGCCGAGATCGAGATCAACCCGCTCCTCGTCCACCCGGGCGGCGCCCTCGCCCTGGACGCCCACGCGGTCCTCGGAGAGTTCTGAGTTGATGCAAGTTTGCATTCGATCGATAGCGTTTCCTGTATCAATCGAGGTCAAGGCGTAAAAGCGGCCGTTAGGTGCTATAAACACGCAGATTTACGGGACGTTGATCGGCGCTCCCTAGATTCGTTCATGTCAGGAAAGCCCAACGCGCACCGAAAGGGAGACCGACATGACGACCGGTATCAGGGGATGCGACAACCAGTCCAACGCCCATGTGTCCTTCCTCAATGAGGAGCACCCCGGCGACAGCCAGACCGTCGACCCCAGGTCGTTCAGCGGCGCCTATGCCTGGATCTCGCAGCACAAGGACAAGCCGTTAAGCGTCCAGACGGGGCGCGGGCGCTGCATCATCTGGGACAGCGACTGGAAGGTCATGGGGCAGTGGGACGACGGCAAGGGTGAGTTCAAGCTCGCCGCCGTCGACAGCAGCCCGCAGGACTACCAGATGACGGTCAGCCTCACGGGAGACATCTCGCTCAAGGCGGTCTGACCCCGAAGGGTCTGACCCCGAAGTCCGATTCCTCGCCGAAGTCCGATCCACTTCGAAAGGCAGTCGAACGGCATGGCCATGAGCGATTGGCGGCCCAACAACGCCGCCCCCAACGACTGGGTGTACTACGTGTGCACCACCATCGCGGCCTTCGCGAACGTCCACTTGAGCCGAAGCGTCGACAATCCCGCCCAGGACCATTCGGCGATCAATGGCGGGAATCTCTACTACTTCGGTGTCACCGGCACCTTCAGCCCGGCCGCCCAGCAGGCGGACCCTGGGATCCGCCAGCTGCTCGTCGACGCCTGGACGGATTACTTCACCGTACGGTGAAGTAATCCGGCGGCCCTTCTCCCGTCCTTCGCTACCCCTTGGCCCGGCGCGTCTTCGCCCCCAGCGCGTAGAAGACCAGCCCGATGGCCAGGAAAAGGGCCAGCGGCACGACTTGGCTGAGCGTGTAGGCCAGCCGCTGGCCCGCGAAGGACTCCGGCAGCGAGTCACCCGCCGAACCGGCCGTACCGAACCACCCCACCCCGAAGCCCGGCCAGACCAGCACCACGACCGTGAACGCGACGAGCCCCGTCGCCAGCGCGGTCACCACCCACGCCCCGACGCGCCCGCCCGGTACGGCGTACGGGCGCGGCGTGTCCGGGTACTTCCGCCGCAGCACCAGCAGGCTCGGGAACGTGATCACGTACGAGATGAACGTCGTGGAAATCGTCAGCCCCAGCCCCGCCGCGAAGTATTTCTCCCCGTCCCCCTCGGTCAGATTCAGCGCGAGTACGAAAAGGACCGAGGCGAGGGCGGCCGACAGGAGATTCACCCGCGCCGGCGTCCCGCGCTTCGCGTCGATCTTCCCGAGCCAGGCCGGTCCCACGCCGTCCGCGCAGGCCACCGCCTGTGCCCGGTGCGCCCCCATCGCCCACGTGACGCCGCTGGTCAGCAGACCGATGATGAGTCCGGCCGCCGCGATGCCGCCGAAGACGGACCCCGCCCCGCTCAGCGTGACGGTGCCGTCGGCCGCGATATGACCTCCGTACACGGTGAAAACGGCCTTGCACGCGTCGATGAATCCGCCGAGGCTCCCGATCTCCTTCCCCGGCAGAACAAACAGGATTCCCAGAATCGGGCCGCCGTACAGCACCAGCGACGCCAGCCCCGACCGCAGGATCGACAGCGGAATGTCCCGTCGGGGATTGGCCATCTCCTCGGCCGCCGAACTCGGCAGCTCGAATCCCACGTAATTGAAGATGAGTACGGGCACGAGCGCGATGAATCCCGCGTACGTCGGCGCGAATTCGCCCGCCGGCAGCGCGTGCACTCCGTGTTCCACCGCGAAGACGACCACGGACACCAGGAAGAAGCCCAGCAGTACGATCCGCGCCACCGCTCCCGCGATCGGCACCCACTTCCCGAACCGTACGGCCTGTACGACGGCGAGCGCCCCGCCCCAGATGAAGACCAGCCCGGCCGCGTACTTCCACATCCCCGGCAGCGGCGTGAAGAATTCCTCCCACGTCGTCAGCGCGATGATGCACAGGCTGCCGCCGACCCACACCGGATTGGAAATCCAGTACAGGATCTGATTCAGCCCCGCCGTCAGCCGCCCGAAAGCGAGCCGCGTCCAGACGTAAGGCCCGCCCTGCACGGGAAAGGCGGAACCCAATTCCGCGACGAGCAGCCCGTACGGCAGGAAGAAGGCGACGGCCAGGATCGCCATCCAGGTCAGCCCCTGCGGCCCCTGCGCCGCGACCGACCCGATCGTGTCCAGCCCGACCAGCGTGCAGATCAGGAAGAACAGCACGTCCAGCCGCCGCAGATCCTTCCGCAGCCGCCCCCGCTGCTCGCCCCAGCCCTCGGAGAGATCCGGGGCGTCCGCCCCGCGGTGGCCGCGGTGGCCGCGGTGGCCGCTGTGGCCCGGTGGCGCGGACGGCTGCGGGGTTTCTGTATGTCTCACGACGAACTCCTGCGACGGCGCGGGTGCGAACGGACGTGGAGCGCTCCAACTAACTGAATGCACAGTCAGTAGTCGGTGACTGTGAACCCGCCGCGACCCGGTGTCAAGACTTCCGGCAGCAGTCCGGCCCGCCTGTAGGCTGACGGCGTGGCAAGAGTCCGGTTGAACGTGGCGGAGCGGCGCGAAGAGCTGCTGCGCGCCGCGATTGAGCAGATCGAGGCGCGTGGTGTCGCGGCCGTTCGCGTCTCCGATGTGGCCTCGGCGCTGGGCGTCTCCAACGCCCTCGTCCTCTACCACTTCTCGACCAAGGAGAAGCTCGTCGCGGCGGCGTTCGCGCATGCCGCGGAGGCCGATCTCGCGCATCTGCGGCGCCTCTTGGGGCGCCGCACGACGGCGGTCCGCCGACTGCGCGCGGCGGTGCGGTGGTACGCGCCGACCGGCCAGGCGAAGGGCTGGCGCCTGTGGATCGAGGGCTGGGCGGCGGCCCTGCGCGACCCGGTCCTGCGGGAGACGGCCGGGGGCCTGGACCAGCAGTGGAAGCGCGCCCTCGCGGATGTCATGGCCGAGGGCGCGGCGGCCGGCGAATTCCACTGCCCCGACCCCGAGGCATCGGCCTGGCGCCTCACGGCCCTCCTGGACGGCCTCGCCGTCCAGATGACCTCCTACGAGGGCCCGCTGTCACGTACGTCGATGCTCCAGTGGGCGGAGGGCGCGCTGGCCCAGGAGCTGGGCCTGACCCGCGACTCCCTCAGCGGGTAGTCGCGTACGCGACGAATTCCGCCCATGCGTGCGCGGTGACCGCGAGCTGGGGCCCCTCCGGGGCCTTGGAGTCCCGGATGCGCACGGTGCCGGGGGAGGTCGCGACCTCGACGCAGCTGTCGCCCTGCGAGCCGCTGTAGCTGCTCTTGAACCACGCCAGTTCGGTATTGCTCATAGCGCTCCTCGCATTCGCTTCAGCAGGCTCATGGAGTCTGCGTGGGACAGAGCCTGTGAGCGAAGTTTGGCATAGCGCTGCAACAGCATGCTGACGTCCTTGCGGCCGGAGACCAGCTGCCCCGTCTGCTGGCCTTCGCAGTACGCGAGCCACTGGTGCTCCGGCGTCTCCAGAAGCTGCATCGGGCCGTCGAGCCCGCAGTGGTCCGGTTGTTTGAGCGGCATGATCTGCAACTCGACGTTGGTCAGCTCGCCACACTTGAGCAGGTGGTCGATGAGCTCCCTGGTGACCTCATCGCCACCGGTGCGCCGCTCCAGCAGCGCCTGCTCGATGATGAAGCTGAAGGCGATCGGCGGCTTGCGAGTGAGCAATGCCTGACGAGCCAGCCGCGCGGCGACGCGCTGCTCCACCTCCTCCTCGGTGGGCGGAGGGGGGACGCTCACCGTCACGGCCTCCGCGTACGCCTTCGTCTGAAGCAGCCCCGGAACCACCCGGCACTCGTACGTACACAGGCTCACCGCCTGTTCCTCCAGCTTCGCCCACTGGCGGAACCACGCTGCGAGGCCCGGCTGCCGCGACAGATATCGTGCGGCGGCTCTCAACGCGCCGAAGGCGTCGAGTACTTCTTCCGCCGTCTCCACGAAATCATCCGGAGGAAACCGCCTTCCCTGCTCGATCGACGCCACCGTGTGCGGGGCGTACCGCACCAACGGGGCCAGCTCCTCCTGTGTCAGCCCGGCGCGTTCGCGGAACGCCTTCGCGACCGCGCCGAACCCCTTCAAACTGTCCGACGACTCCGGTTCCCCGCCGTACGTCATCGCCATGCCCGGTCACCTCCGGTATCGCCCGCCCCGACGCGCACATGGTTACGCGCTGTGATGCGTACTGTCCATACTCCGGACTCGTACGCTGACCCGGCGTACGAGTCCAAAGCGTGGCCAACGTCCCGACCAGGCGCAATCGTTGGCCCATGGTCATCCCGCCGGCCCATCGGCTTCCCCGGTCGCCCGTCACCGTACGTATGTTCACGCAGCGTTTCAGCTCCACGCCCCGCGGCGCCCGGCTGGCCCGCCTCCTGGCGGAGCGGCGGCTCGTGGAATGGGGCATCCCTTACGGCAGTGACGCGGCTTTCTCCGCCACCCTGATCGTCGCCGAACTCGCCACCAACGCCGTGACCCATGGCCGCGTCCCCGGCCGCGACTTCGAGCTCTCCCTCACCCTCCTGCTCCCGGACCACCGGACCGCCCCCGCGACCCTTCGCATCGAAGTGAGCGACACCCGTACCGAATCCCGTCCAGCGCCCGTCCTCGCACCCCCGCCCCCGTACGCCGAAACCGGCCGTGGTCTGCTGCTCGTTGCCGCCCTCGCCACCTACTGGACGGTGCTGGACCGTCCCTCGATCGGTAAAACCGTCCGCGCGGAGTTGAGCTTGGCCGGACGATAATTCCTGCTTTCTGTGAAGCGTTTCCGTCCTAATTCCTGCGGTGGCGAATTCTGGGCTGTGCGGGCGCAGGCCATGTGCTCAGAATGGGGGAGGAGGGCGATGGCGCGTCATTCTGGAGCGCTTGGCGACCCTTGGACGTATCCGTGGCAGGAGTGATTCACGATGGCTGCGACGTCAGGTAAAAACCCGTCGGCTGCCCAGCCCGAGCGTCCGGGCATGACGGACGGGGTGTGCAGCGAGTTCACCGTCTTCACCAAAATCAAGCCCGGTCATGCGGACGCGATGCGTGAGGATCTCGCCACGCTCGCCGACGCGTCGTCCGACAAGGACGCCCGCGGGGCGCTGCGGCAGATCGGCACCCTGCACGACGCACGTCACGTGCTGTTCGACAACGACACCCGGCACATGTTCGCCAGTGTCTTCGACGGCTCCTGGGACACCTACATCGACGACTTCGGCAAGACGTCGATCGGGTCCCGTTTCGAGAAGGTCTTCTCCCACACCGAAGGGTTCCCCGGCATCACCGATCCGGGGGTGAAGGACTGGTTCATCGCCCACCAGGCGCCCGCGGGGATCTTCGTCAGCTCCTATCCCGACCTGACGGTGCAGCAGATCTGGAAGGACCAGCGCGTGAGCGAGGCGTTCCAGGCGGTGCTGGACACTCCCGAGTTCCGGGCCGTGCTGGACAACCCGGCCAACGCGGAGTTGGTGGCCACACCCGCCTTCCGGAAGCTGATGGAGGAAGCCGCAGGCTAGCGCCCGAGCCCCGGCGTTTCATGGACCCGCGCCGGCCGGAGCGAGCCGGCCGCCGCGGGGTTGTTCAGGCAGAAACCGATGCGGAGGCGCAGGCGATCATGAACGCGGCCTCAAGCACGAGCGGGTCCGGAGCGCGCGTCGAGATCGACGATGTCCAGAGCGGGGCATTGCATCCACGGCCGGTACCGTACGAGGGGCGGTTCGTCTTCCTGCGTGTCGATGACCGCCACGCCGGCCGTACCCTGCTGCGGCGGCTGCTCCCGGCGGTCGAGGGCGGTCTCCCCAGCGCGGCCCCCAGCCAGGATGCCTGGGTGGCGGTGGCCTTCACCTACCAGGGACTGCGGGCGCTGGGAGTGCCCCAGGAGTCGCTGGAAAGCTTTCCGCAGGCTTTTCGCCAGGGCATGGCGGCGCGTGCGCACCTGATCGGTGACGTGGGCGAGAGTGCCCCGGACCACTGGGAGCCGCCGTTCGGCACGGCCGATGTCCATGTCGTGCTGAGTGCCCTCTCCCCGGATGCGGCGCGGCTGGAGAAGGCACTGGAGCAGGCCCGCGTCGCTTTCCAGGAGACGCCGGGGATCAAGGTGATCTGGCGGCAGGAGGTCCACCAGCTCCCGACCGGACGCACCACCTTCGGTTTCCGCGACGGCATCAGCCATCCGAACATCGAGGGCCTCGGGCTGCCCGGCTCCAACGGCCAGGAAGTCCCCCTCAAAGCGGGCGAGTTCCTCCTCGGCTACCCCGACGAGACCGGCAATCTTCCGCCCATGCCCAGCCCCGATGTGCTGGGGCGCAACGGGACCTACGTGGCGGTGCGCAAGCTGCACACCAAGGTGGCGGCCTGGCGCCGGTACCTGCGCGCGAACACCACCAGCGCCGAGGAAGAAGCGCTCCTGGCGGCCAAGATGGTCGGGCGCTGGCCCAGCGGAGCGCCGTTGACGCTGGCCCCGGAGCACGATGACGCGGAGCTGGGCACCGACCCGCACCGCAACAACGACTTCCTGTACCGGGAGAACGACGACCGCGGCTTCCGGTGCCCCGCCGGTGCGCACATCCGGCGCGTGAACCCCCGCGACGCCACCATCATCGGCGACGCGCGGATGCATCGCCTCATCCGCCGCGGCACCACCTACGGCCCGCCGTTGCCGGAGGGCGTACTGGAGGACGACGGCGCCGACCGGGGCCTGATCGGCGTCTTCATCGGGGCCCACCTGGAGCGGCAGTTCGAGTTCATCAAGGCCGAGTGGGTCAACGACGGCAACTTCATCGGTTACCCCGGCGAGCAGGACCCGGTGGCCGGGCACCACGACGGAACCGGCAGCGCCACCATCCCGGAGCAGCCGATCCGCCGCCGCCTGCGGAACATGCCCAGCTTCGTGGTCACCCGAGGCGGTGAGTACTGCTTCCTGCCGGGTCTGCGCGCCCTGCGGTGGCTCGCCGAGCTGGAGGGCTGAGGGGCTTTCCGGCTCCCTGAAGCCGCCACCGCGGTCCCCGAGAAGAGGTCGACGTCATGGCAGCACGGTTCGTTCCCTACACGCGGGATGTCGAGGACGATGACCCGCACTTCGACCGTCACCTGCAGACGGTGCTCGACAAGACACGGCGCTTCATCGCCGAGTCGGTCACGGCCGGTGGCACGGGCCGGGCCGTCCGCGACGCCCACGCCAAGGGGTACGGGCTGGTCCGCGGGCAGGTGGAGATCCTGCCCGGGCTCCCTCCCGAGTACGCGCAAGGCATCTACGCGACGCCGGGCACCCACGACGCGCTCATCCGCTTCTCCAACGGTTCACCCCACGCCGGAGCCGACGCCCGGCTGGGCAGCGCGACCGGACTGGCGCTGAAGATCTTCGGCATCGACGGCCCGACCCTGTTGGAGGACGAACCGGACACAGGCACGTTCGACTACGCCAACATCAACGCGCCGGTGTTCTTCTGCAACACGGTCGAGCACTACCTGTTCATCCAGGACCTGTTCCTGAACGCACCGGAGTACTTCTCCCAGGGCCGACCCGGCGCGCACCGATTCTTCGCCGAGTTCGTGACCGGAAAGGGAACGCTGGACCAGGACGACTGGGCCTGGGACGAATTCCTGGCCTTCCTGCGCCTGTCACACCTCGCCCCGGTCAACGTACTGCTGTCGACCTACTGGACGATGGGCGCCGTCCGGCACGGGAACTACATCGCCAAGGTACGCATCGCCCCCGACCCGCGCTGCGCGGCCGCGGTGGTCCAGCGCGCCATCGACCCGACCTCGGCGCCGGAGGTCTTCCGGCCGGCCCTGGTGGCCGAGCTGCGGGAGCGGCCCTACGCCTTCGACATCCAGGTACAGCTCTGCACCGACCTGGAGCGGATGCCGGTGGAGGACACCACCGTGGAGTGGCCCGAACGGCTCTCGCCGTTCGTCACCGTGGCCAGGCTGCGCTTGCCGCGCCAGGACATCTCCGGCCAGGACAACCTGGAGAAAATGGACGCGCTGTCCTTCACACCCTGGCGGGTCACCGCCGAGCACGCCCCGCTGGGCAACATCATGCGGGCCCGCAAAGAGGTCTACCGGCAATCCTCCATCGAGCGCCACAAGCTCAACCAGCAGCCGCGCACGGAACCCCGCAGCGCGGACGAAGTATTTGTCCCGGCTCGCCACTGGAGGCGCCATGGACAGGGAAATTCTTGACGGGCTGCGGAATGCGGTGCGGGGGCCGGTTATCGGGCCGGAGGATTCCGGGTACGACGAGGCTCGCAAGGTCTACAACGGGATGATTGACAAGCGTCCCGGTGCGGTCGTGCGGTGCTCGGACGCCGCCGACGTCATGAGCGCGGTGCGGGCCGTACGCGAGAAAGGGCTGGAGCTCGCCGTGCGGGGCGGGGGACACAGCGGGCCCGGGCTCGGGATCGTGGACGGGGGCGTTACCGTCGACCTCGCGCCGATGCGGTGGGTGCGGGTCGATCCCGGCGCGCGGACCGCGCAGGTGGGCGGCGGGTCACTGCTCGCCGACCTCGACCACGCCACGCACCCCTTCGGGCTCGGCGTACCCACCGGCATCCTGTCCACGACAGGCGTCGGCGGGCTGACGCTCGGCGGCGGGCACGGGTACCTCACGCGGAAGTACGGCCTGACCGTGGACAGTCTGCTGGGCGCCGACGTCGTACTGGCGGATGGCAGTTTCGTACGTGCGGACGAGGAAAACCACGCGGATCTGTTCTGGGCGCTGCGCGGTGGCGGCGGCAATTTCGGAGTGGTGACGTCCTTCACCTACCGGCTGCATCCGGTGAGCACGGTGGGGGTCGGGATCACGGTGTGGCCGGCCGAGCGGACGCGTGAAGTACTGGCCTGGTACCGGGAATTCCTGCCGCGGCAGGGGGACGATCTGTACGGCTTCTTCGCGGTGCTGAACGTGCCGCCGGGGCCGCCGTTCCCCGAAGAGATCCACGGGCGGAAGATGTGCGGCGTGGTGTGGTGCTGGACGGGTGAAATGGAGCGGCTGGGCGATGCGCTCGCCGCCGTACGAGAGGCCGGAAAGCCCGCCTTCCATTTCGCGGCGCCGATGCCGTATCCCGCGCTGCAGACCATGTTCGACGAGCTGATGCCGCCCGGACTGCAGTGGTACTGGCGCGGCAATTTCTTCGACCGGATTCCGGACGCCGCGCTGGACGCGCATCTCACGTACGCGGAAGGGCTGCCGGACGGGCTGTCGACGATGCACCTGTATCCGGTCGACGGCGCCGCGCACCGGGTCGGGAACGACGAGACCGCGTGGAACTACCGGGACGCGCTCTGGTCCGGCGTCTTCGCGGGGATCGATCCCGACCCGGCCAACGCTCGGACGGTCAAGGAGTGGAGCGTCGGGTACTGGGAGGCGCTGCACCCGCACTCGATGGGCGGCGGCTACGTGAACTTCCTCGGCGAGGGGGAAGGGGAGGACCGGGTCCGGGCCACCTACGGCGACCACTACGACCGCCTCGCGGGCGTGAAGCGGACGTACGACCCGGACAACTTCTTCCACGTGAACCAGAACGTCAGGCCCGCGACCCAGGGGTGAAGTCGTAGGTCACGCCCGTCAGTTGTTCCGAGGCGGTCCACAGGGCGTCCGACGTGGTGTCGTCCTTCGTCCACGGGGCGCGGAAGGACGGTGCGGGGGCACCGCGGAGGCCGCCCTGCGGGCCGAGGAACGCGTCCGGCTTCATGTGCGGGGCCGTGGCCGCGCACAGGGCCGGGAGCGCGCCGGTCTCGGCGGGCTGCGCGATGACGCGGTTGCCGAGGAGGACGGCGCGCTCGGCGCGGGTGCGGCCCTCCATGCGGACGCCGGCGGTCTGCAGGTTGGTGGCGGCGTAGCCGGGGTGCGCGGCCACGGACAGTACATCGGAGCCGGCGCGGGCGAGGCGGTTGGCCAGCTCGTGCGTGAAGAGCAGATTGGCCGACTTGGAGCGGGCGTAGGCGATCCAGCGGCGGTAGCGGCGGTGCTCGTAGTTGAGGTCGGCGAGGTCGACGTCGGCGAGGGCGTGCAAGCCGCTGGAGACCGTGACGACGCGGGCGCCGGGCGTGCCGAGCAGCGCGGGGAGGAGCAGGCCGGTCAGCGCGAAGTGGCCGAGGTGGTTGGTGCCGAACTGCATCTCGAAGCCGTCGGCGGTGCGGCGGTGCGGCAGGGCCATCACGCCGGCGTTGTTGACGAGCAGGTCGAGGCGGGTGGGGGCCAGGTCGGCGGCGAAGGCGCGGACGGAGGCCAGGTCGGCGAGGTCGAGGGTGCGCAGCTCGATGTCGGAAGCGGGGAGTTCGGCGTGCAGGTGGGCGGCGGCAGCGGCGCCGCGGTCCTTGTCGCGGCAGGCGAGGATCACTCTGGCGCCGCGGCGGGCGAGCTCCCGGGCCGTGACGTAGCCGAGGCCGCTGTTGGCCCCGGTGACGACGGCCAGCCGGCCGGTCTGGTCGGGAATGTGGGACGTGTTCCAGCGGCGGGCCATTGCCTGAACCTTTCGGTACGTATGTACTCGTCCGTAGCGCTCTTGCCAGCGTACGCCGGTACACAGGGCGGTCCGCGTGCGACCGCCCCGCCGCGCGCCGGGCAGGGCAGGGAAGGCGCGGGCGGGGCGGCCGGGTTGGGGGAGCGGTCGGCTGTCAGGCGGCCGCCGCGGTCTCCGCCGTCTCCGGGGCGACGCGGGTCTCGTACACCGGGACCGAGACCGCCGCGTCGTCCAGGCAGGCGCCCGTCTCCAGGTCGAAGCGCTGCTTCAGGAGGGGGGAGGCGACATACGGGCGGCCGTCGGCGGAGCCGGTGAGGCCGCGGGAGAGGACGTAGGCGCCGGTGAAGGGGTCGCGGTTGCCGATCGCGTACGGACGGCCGGCGCGGTCCAGGAAGACCGCCGCCTGACCACCGTCGGGCAGCAGCACGGCCACGCCGCGCCCGGGGACGAGCCCGGAGGGGGCGCAGACGGAGAGCCAGCCGCGGTCGGTGCGCAGTTCGATCGTGCCGGTGGTCAGCGGGCGTTCGAGGGTCTCGGTCATCGGGCGACAGTCCCTTCCAGGGTGCGTACGGGGAGCGTGGGGCCGGCGAGCAGGTCCAGGTCCGGCTTCATCTGGTCGCGCTCGGCGACGAAGCGGACGGACGGGTCGGGCGCGTCGGGCGCGTTGACGAAGGAGACGAAGCGGGCCAGGCGCTCGGGATCGTCGAGGGTCTCGGCCCATTCGTCGCGGTAGTGGGCGACGTGGTCGGCCATCAGCGCCTCCAGCTCCGCGCAGAGGCCGAGCGAGTCGTGGACGACGACGTCGCGGACGTGGTCCAGGCCGCCTTCGATGCGCTCCAGCCAGGCGGAGGTGCGCTCCAGGCGGTCGGCGGTGCGGATGTAGAACATCAGGAAGCGGTCGATCAGGCGGACCAGCTCGGCGTCGGAGAGGTCCTGGGCGAGCAGGTCGGCGTGGCGCGGGTCGGCGCCGCCGTTGCCGCCGACGTACAGGTTCCAGCCGTTGGAGGTGGCGATGACGCCGAAGTCCTTGCCGCGGGCCTCGGCGCACTCGCGGGCGCAGCCGGAGACCGCGGACTTCAGCTTGTGCGGCGAGCGCAGGCCCCGGTAGCGCAGCTCCAGGTCGATGGCCATGCGGACGGAGTCCTGGACGCCGTAGCGGCACCAGGTCTGGCCCACGCAGGACTTGACGGTGCGCAGCGCCTTTCCGTACGCGTGGCCGGACTCGAATCCGGCGTCCACCAGGCGGGCCCAGATCCTCGGCAGCTGGTCCACTCGCGCGCCGAACATGTCGATCCGCTGGCCGCCGGTGATCTTCGTGTAGAGGCCGAAGTCGCGGGCCACCTCGCCGATGACGATCAGCTTCTCGGGGGTGATCTCGCCGCCGGGGATGCGCGGCACGATCGAGTACGAGCCGTTGCGCTGGAGGTTGGCGAGGAAGTGGTCGTTGGTGTCCTGCAGCGCCGCCTGCTCGCCGTCCAGGACGTAGCCGCTGGCGCCGAGGGTGGGCGCGAGCGAGGCGATGATCGAGCCGATGGCCGGCTTGCAGACCTCGCAGCCGTCGCCGTCGCGGGCCTCGGGGCGGCCGTGCGAGGCGAGCAGCTCCTCGTACGAGGTGAGGCGCAGGGTGCGGACGATCTCGTACAGCTCGGCGCGGGTGTGCGGGAAGCAGCCGCACAGGCCCTTGTCGACGGTGACGCCGTTCAGCTCCAGCTCGTCGTTGACCAGGGTGGTCAGCGCCTTGACGCAGGAGCCGCAGCCGGTGCCGGCCTTGGTGCACTTCTTGACCTCGGGGACCGTGCCGCAGGAGTGCTCGGTGACGGCGGCGCGGATGGTGCCCTTGGTGACGTTGTGGCAGTTGCAGATGACCGCCTCGTCGGGGAGCGCGGAGGGGCCGAGGGCGACGGGGGCGCCGGCGCCGGCGGGGAGGACCAGCTGCTCGGGGGCGACGGGCGGGACGCTGCCGGTGAGCGGCCGGAGCGTGCCGTACGCCTCGGCGTCGCCGACCAGGATGCCGCCGAGCAGCGTGCCGTCCTGGCCGATCACCAGCTTCTTGTAGACGCCGGAGCGGGAGTCGGCGTACACGACGTCCAGGCAGCCCTCGGCGGTGCCGTGCGCGTCGCCGAAGGACGCCACGTCCACGCCGAGCAGCTTGAGCTTGGTGGAGGTGTCGGCGCCGGTGAAGCCGGCCGTCTCGACAGCGGCGATGGCGGAGGCCGCGGTCTCGGCCATCTCGTAACCGGGCGCGACCAGGCCGTACACCCGGCCGTCGACGGCCAGCGCGCACTCGCCGATCGCGAAGACCGCGGGGTCGGTCGCCGTGCGGCACTGCTCGTCGACCTTGATGCCGCCGCGCTCGCCGACCTCCAGGCCGCAGTCGCGGGCCAGCTGGTCGCGCGGCCGGACGCCCGCCGAGAAGATCACGAGATCGGTGTCGATGCGGGCGCCGTCGGACAGGTCCATGCCGGTCACCGCGCCGTCGGCGGCCGCGACGATCTCCTTGCCGCCGACGCCGGTGTGCACGGTCACGCCCATGTCCTCGATGGTGCGGCGCAGCGCCTCGCCGCCGCCGTCGTCCACCTGTACCGGCATCAGCCGCGGCGCGAACTCCACGACGTGCGTGTCCAGGCCCAGGCCCGTGAGCGCGCCGGCCGCCTCCAGGCCGAGCAGACCGCCGCCGACGACGACGCCGGTACGGGAATTCTTGGCGTACTCCTCGATCTCCAGCAGGTCCTCGATCGTCCGATAGACGAAGCAGCCCGTGCTGTCCTTGCCGGGGACCGGCGGGACGAAGGGGTAGGAGCCGGTGGCCAGGACGAGCTGGTCGTACTGGACGGTGAAGCCGGAGCGGGCGGTCACCGTGCGGGTGGCGCGGTCCACGGTCTCGGCCGGGTCGCCCAGACGCAGTTCGATGCCGTGCTTCTCGATGAAGTCCGCCTCGACGAGGGAGAGGTCCTCGGGGCTGCGGCCGGAGAAGTACGAGGTGAGCTGGACCCGGTCGTACGCGGGACGGGGCTCCTCGCAGAGGACGACCACGCGGGCGGTGTCGGTCACCCCGCGCTCCGCGAGGGCCTCCAGGAAGCGCTGGCCGACCATTCCGTGGCCGATGAGCACGATCGTAGGTGCGCCGGTCGTGGGTGCGGCAGTCATGGTCAGTGGCCTCCATCGTTGGTGAGCAGGTGGAGCACGGGAGCGGCGGGCAGTGGTTCGTCGCCCTCCCAGGTACGGGCGAGCGCGCCGACGGTGCCGAGATCGCCGAGAAGAATGCCGCCGACCAGCCGGTCCCCGCGGACGACGACCCGGCGGTACGCGCTGCGGGTGGCGTCGCTGAGGCGGATGACGTCGTCGCCGGGTGCCGGGGTGGTCTCGCCGAAGGCGGCGAGGTCGAGGACGGGGGTCTGTGCGGTGGGGGAGGGGCCACTCAGGGTGAGGCGGGTGAGGGCGCGGGTGCCGCGGTAGGCGCCCGCGTCGTCGAGCAGCCGGGCGGCGAGTGCGTCGGCCTGTTCCAGGGCCGGTCCCGCCAGCCCGTAGAGCACGCCGTCGTGCTCCGCGCAGTCGCCGATCGCGTGGATGCGGGGATCGTCGGTGCGCAGCGCGTCGTCGACGACGATGCCGCGGCGGACGGTCAGTCCGGCGGCGTGCGCCAGGCCCGTGCGGGGCCGTACACCGCACGCCAGGACGACGAGGTCGGCGCTGAGCTCGTAACCGTCGGCCAGTTCCACCGCGCGGACCGCGCCGCCCTCGGTGTGCAGGTCGCGGACGCGGCACTCGGTGTGCACCTCGACGCCCAGGTCCTTCAGGTGGGCGAGGAGCAGTGCGCCGGCCTCGGCGTCCAGCTGACGTTCCATCAAGTGCTCGCCCTGGTGGGCGAGGACGACCTGTGCGCCGCGCTCGGCGAGCGCCCGGGCGGCCGAGACGCCCAGCAGTCCGCCGCCGATGACCACGGCACGGGTCCCCTCGGCCGCCGCGCTCAGGGCCTGGCAGTCGTCCATCGTGCGGAACGGGTGGACGCCGTCGGGCAGTTCATGGGCGCCGGGCGTGAACAGGCCGCGCAGCGGGGGGAGTACCGGGTTGGAGCCGGTGGCGAACACCAGCGTGTCGTACGGAACGGTGCGGCCGTCGTCGCACAGCACCCGCCGCGCGTCCCGGTCCACCCGGACCGCGCGCACCCCGCTCAGCCACCGCGCGCCGGACACCACCGGCAGCGCGATCACCTCGGGGGTGTAGCGGCCCGCCAGCACCTCGGCGAGCAGCACGCGGTTGTACGGCGCGTGCGGCTCCTCGCCGATCACGGTCACCGCGTACCGGGCTTCCCCCCGGCTGTCGCCGGTGCCGAGCTGCCGCGCGAGCCGGGCGGCGGCCATTCCGCCGCCGATCACCACCACGCGCTGTTTCGAGGTCATGCACAGCAGCGTGCGACGCCGCTGTTACCCGGCCGCATCCCGGTCGTTTCCCCCAGGGAACGCTGCTCTCCTCACACGCTGGGGTGCCGTGTGAGGAGAGCGGAGCCTTGAAGGAGCCTGGACAGCGTCTTATGCCGCCTTGGCGAGGCGGCGGGCCGCCAGCTCCGCGTAGACCGCGGCGCCGTCCGCCAGTACCGCGTCGTCGAAGACGGCGAGCGGGGAGTGGTTGTTCGGGGAGGTCTCGGGGTCGGCCCCGGCGGGCGGAGCGCCCAGCGTCAGCATCGCACCCGGCACCTCGGCGATCACCCGGGAGAAGTCCTCCGAGCCGTGCAGCGGCTGCGGCAGCGGCGCGTAGCACTCCTCGCCGAGCGCCTCCCGGACGGTGTGCGCCACGAAGTCCGCCTCGGCGTGGTCGTTGACGGTCACCGGGTACTGCTCGATGAACCGCGCGTCGACGTCCACCCCGTACGCCTGCGCGATGCCCCGGCAGACCTCGACCGAGCCGTCCTTGACCTTCTGCTGCGCGGCCGGCGAGAAGCTGCGGACCGTCGCGTGGAAGGTGGCGGTGTCCGGGATGACGTTCTGCTGGGTACCGGCGTGGAAGGTGCCCACCGTCAGCACGACCGGGTCGAAGACGTCGAAGGTGCGGGTGATCCACGCCTGGAGCGCGGTGACCATGGCGCAGGCGGCCTGCACGGGGTCCTTGGCGCGGTGCGGCATCGAGCCGTGGCCGCCCTCGCCGTTGACGGTCACCTTCAGGACGTTGGACGCGGCGAGCGCCGGGCCGCCGCGGGTCCCGAAGACGCCGCTCGGCAGGCCCGCGGACATCACGTGGATCGCGTACGCGGCGTCCGGGCGCCGGCCGGAGGCGTCCAGTACGCCTTCGGCCAGCATCTGCCCGGCGCCGTCGAAGCCCTCCTCGCCGGGCTGGAACATGAAGACCACGTCGCCCGCGAGGCGGTCGCGGTGCGCCGAGAGCAGCTTGGCGGCGCCGGTGAGCATGGTGGTGTGCAGGTCGTGGCCGCAGGCGTGCATCCGGCCGGAGTCGGCGGCGAAGTCCAGGCCGGTCTTCTCGGCGACCGGCAGCGCGTCCATGTCGCCGCGCAGCAGCACCGTCGGGCCCGGCTGCGCGCCGCGCAGCACCGCCGTGACCGAGCTGAGCCCGCTGCCGGTGCTGGTCTCCAGCGGCAGCCCGTCCAGCGCCGCCAGCACGGTCTCCTGGGTGCGCGGCAGGTCAAGGCCGACCTCGGGGATGCGGTGCAGCGTGCGGCGCAGCTGTACGAGGTCGCCCGAGAGGGCACGGGCGTCGTCCCGCAGGTTCATCTGTACTCCTTCGGTGAGGGGGTGGAACAGATCAGCGGCTGGTGGTCTCGGTGGGCTTCAGCTTGGCCTTCGCCGGGCGGATCAGGAAGGTGCCCGCGAGGGAGACGGCGGCGGCCCCGGCGGCCCACCAGGGCACCAGCGTCAGCTGCCCGGCCTTGGCCATGGCCTGGGCCAGCAGCGGGAACGTGCCGCCGAACAGCCCGATCGCGATCGTGTACGGCACGCCCATCGCGACCACCCGCACCGCGACCGGGAAGAGCTGCGCGAAGAGCACGTTGGTCAGCCCGATGGGCGCCGCGATCAGCGCCAGGTAGACCACCGTGACCAGCCACATCGGCAGCGCCCCGTGGGCCAGCGCCAGCATCAGCGGCACGGTGGCGAGGGCCAGCAGGCACAGCCCGATCCGCAGGGTGCGCAGCGCGCCCAGCCGGTCGGCGAGCCTGCCGACCACGACCATCGCCGCGACCAGCAGCACCAGCGGGCCCAGCATCGAGGCGGCCGACTCGGTGCCGGAGACGACGCCGAGCTGCTGCGCGTACTGGGGGAGGTAGGTGGTGCCGTAGTAGTACCCGACGGTGGCGCCGACCGAGATCAGGAAGACCGCCGCCATGTTGCGCAGGTTCGACCGGTACAGCACGCGCCGCTCGGCGGCCGTTGGGCCCGCCGCGCCGGCCTCCGCGAACTCGGCGCTCTCCTCGACGCCGCGCCGGATCCACAGCGCCAGCAGGCCGAGCGCCGCCGCGACCAGGAAGCCGATCCGCCAGCCGCCGCCGCGCACGCCGTCCTCGCCGAACGCGACCAGCAGCAGCGTCAGCACGCCGAAGGAGAGGATGTTGCCGATGACCACGCCCGAGTACGAGATCGAGCTGTAGAGGAAGCGCAGGTGGCGCGGGGCGGTCTCGGTGACGTACGCGGCGGCGCTGGGGTTCTCGCCGCCCATCGAAAGGCCCTGGACCAGCCGCAGCGCGATCAGCAGCACGGGCGCCGCGGCGCCGATCAGCGCGGCGGTGGGCAGCGCCGCGATCAGGATGCTGGCGCCGGAGATGACCGCCATGCTGAGCGTGAGGGCGAACCGGCGGCCGCGCGAGTCGGCGATCCGGCCCACGACGTAGGAGCCGAAGGGCCGTACGACGAAGCCGACCGCGAAGCCCACATAGGCGGCGAGCAGCTTGGTCACCGGGTCGTGGCCGGGGAACATCGCCGCGGCGAAGTACGGGGCCAGTACGGCGTAGATGGCCCAGTCGAAGGACTCCACGACACCGCCGACGGTGGCGGCGAGCAGCGCCTTGCGCCCGTTGCCGTGCGCCGTGCGTGGGGTGTCCGCGGCTCTTGCCGCGACCGCTGATGTCGCTGATGTCATCGCCGACCTCGTCTCGTAGGCCCGGACGACCGAACGTCCGGTGTGAGAGCCGGTGTCATAACCCTGGCTCTTAGGCGGTGCCGAATGGCTCGAATGAATCGCCATGCTGGCCAGCGGCCGAACCGACGGAAACGGATTACCCTCAGGACGCAGGAAAGCGTCGAGGAGGCGGTGACCATGCAGGAAAACATCCCTCTGGAGCTGAGCGGGCTCGATGCCCAGCTGGTCCACGCCCTGCAGATCGCGCCGCGCGCCTCGTGGCAGACGCTCGCCCCGGTACTGGGCATCGACCCCGTCACCGCGGCCCGCCGCTGGAGCCGCCTGGAGCGGTCCGGGCTCGCGTGGGTCACCGCCTATCCGGGGGCGCGGCGGCTGGACCGGATGTGCGTGGCGTTCGTGGAGATCGACTGCGTGGCCGGCAGCGTCGAGACGGTCACCGAGACGCTCGTACGGCTGCCGCAGGTGGTCACCGTGGAGCACATGGCAGGCGGCCGTGACCTGGTCATCACCGTCTTCGTACCGGGCCTCGCCGCCCTCTCCGACCTGCTGCTGCGGCGCATCGCCGAACTGCCGGGCGTCACCGCCACCCGGGCCGCCATCGCCACCCGGGTCTACGGCGAGGGCAGCCGCTGGCGGCTGCGGGCCCTGGACGCCCGGCAGCGCGAGGCGCTGCGCACGGCCGAGGCGCCGCAGGGTGTCGCCGCGCCGCTGGACGCGCAGGACCGGGCGCTGATCACCGAGCTGTCGCGGGGCGGCCGGGGCAGCGCCGTGGAGATCGGGCGCGCGGTCGGGCTGAGCGCGCCCACGGTACGGCGCCGGCTCGGCCGGCTGCTCGGGGACCGGGACATCGCGGTGCGCTGCGAGGTGGCCCGCGAGCTGACCGAGTGGCCGGTCTCGGCGACCCTGTGGGCGAGCGTGCCGGCCACCCACCTGACGGAGACCGCACGGGTCCTGCTGGGCCTGCCCGAGGTGCGGCTCTGCGCGGCCGTCACCGGGCGGCAGAACCTCCTGTTCACGCTCTGGCTCCAGTCCATCCAGGACGTGCAGCGGCTGGAGATCCAGCTCGGCGAGCGGCTGCCGCACCTCCAGCTGCACGACCGGGCGATCGTCCTGAAGCAGTCCAAGCTGATGGGGCGCGCGCTGGACGACCGGGGGCGGGCGGTGGACGTGGTGCCGGTGGATCCTTGGGCGTGACCCCGGACGGCTCGGGAGAACCGGGGATTTTCAAGGCTGGGGGCTCAGCCCGCCGCGTCCTCCAGCAGCTTCATGTCGGCCGGGCTCAGGGCCAGGTCCGCGGCGGCGAGGTTCTCCTCCAGGTGCGCGAGCGACCCCGTACCGGGCGTGGGCAGCAGGACGGGGGAGCGGTGCAGCAGCCAGGCCAGCGCGATCTGGCCGTGGCTCGCGCCGTGCCGCTCCGCGACCAGGTCGAGGGCGCGCGCGGCGCCGCCGGTCAGCCCGCCGTTGCCGAGCGGGAACCACGGCAGGAACGCGATGCCCTGCTGCTCGCAGCGGGCCAGCAGCTCCTCCGAGCCGCGGTCCATGAGGTTGTACCGGTTCTGCACGGAGGCGATCGGAGCCAGCGCCAGCGCGGCGGTCAGCTCCTCCGGCCCGATCGTGTCCAGCCCGATATGCCGGATCTTCCCCTCCTCCCGCAGCTCCAGCAGCATGCCCAACTGGTCGGCGAGCGGCACCTTCGGGTCCAGCCGGTGCAGTTGGTACAGGTCGACGGTCTCTCGGCGGAGCCGTCGCAGGCTCGCGTCGCACATCGCGCGCAGCGACTCGGGCCGTCCGTCGATGTGCCAGGCGTCCGCGCTCGTCCGGACCACGCCGCCCTTGGTGGCGATCACCAGGCCCTCGGGATACGGATGCAGGGCCTCGGCGACCAACTCCTCGGCCACCGCGGGGCCGTAGTTGTCGGCGGTGTCGATCAAGTTCACGCCGCGCTCCACCGCGCGCCGCAGCACCGCCACCGCGTCCCGCGGGTCGGCGTGCCGTGGACCCCAGTAACCCGGCCCCGTCAGCTGCGCCGTGCCGTATCCGAGCCGTCGCACCGGCAGCCCGCCGCCCAGGGAAAAGATCTCGGAGTCCATAACTGCCCACCATAGATCCATAACTCCCCGCCCCTTGACGGCCGGTGGTCCGTAAGATCACCAGGTGCCTGACATATCCATGACGACTCTGCTCCTGCTCTGCCTGGCCGCGCTGGCGGCCGGCTGGATCGACGCCGTGGTGGGCGGCGGCGGGCTGATCCTGCTGCCCGCGCTGCTCGTCGGCCTCCCGCACGTGCCGGCCGCCTTCGTGCTCGGTACCAACAAGTCGGCGGCGGTGGTCGGCACGACGGGCGCGGCCATCACCTACGTACGCAAGACGCCGCTGGACGTGCCGTCCGCGGTGCGCATCGGGCTCGCCGCCGCGGGCGGTTCGCTGGGCGGCGCGTTCCTCGCGGCGGGGCTGGACAGCGCGGTGCTGCGCCCGCTGATCATGGTCGTGCTGCTGGGCGTGCTCGCGTTCGTGCTGCTCCGGCCGTCCTTCGGGACCGCGCCCGCGCCGTCGGGCCCGGTCACCCGGCAGCGGGTGATCGCCGGCGTGCTGATCGCCGGGCTCGGCATCGGCTTCTACGACGGGCTGATCGGCCCCGGCACCGGTGCGTTCCTGGTCATCGCGCTGGCGGCGGTCCTGCACATGGACCTGGTGACCGCGTCGGCGACGGCGAAGGTCGTCAACGTCTGCACCAACATCGGTGCCCTGGCGATGTTCACCTACCAGGGCACCGTGCTGTGGGGGCTGGGCGCGCTGCTCGCGGCGTTCAACCTCGCGGGCAGCACGGCCGGCGCCCGGATGGCGCTGAAGAAGGGCGCCGGATTCGTGCGCGGCGTGCTGGTCGTGGTCGTCGCGGCGCTGCTGTGCTCGATGGCGTACGACCAGTGGCTGGCCTGAGCCGGGGCTCTCCGAACTTGTCGGCTCGGAACTTGTCGGCTCGGAGTTTGTCGGCTCAGGGCTTGTCGGCTCAGAGCTTGTTGAGCGCCTGGCGGAGGGTGGCCTTGAAGGCCGGTACCGGCGCCTGGTCGAGATTGCCCATCTCGCCCCACTGCACGACCGTGACCGTACGGCCCGACCGGCCCACGCCGAAGAGGTGCACGCCCGGCTCGGACTCCGGGATCGAGGTGTGGATGCCGTACACCCGGCCGCCGTCCGCCGCGGTGACCGTGCCGTAGTCCTTCCAGGACGCGGTGCCGCCGGGCTTGTCGTGCAGCCAGTCGCCGGCACAGCGCGCGACCTTCTCGCGCAGCTTCGCCGCCAGCCGGCGCGCGCTGTCGTCGTCGGACGTCACCACGCCGACCTGCCCGGCGCCGGTGTCGTACTCGGTCCAGTAGCTGCGGTGGTACGTGCCGGCGCCGCCGGGCACCACGCCCCCTTCGAGGCAGAACGGCTCCGGGTCCGGCAGCCCGGGAGTGACCTTGGAGGCGTACCAGGGCGAGGACGCGTGCGGCGGGAGCTCGCTCGGCGAGAGGAAGCGCGGCGGAGTGACGGTGGCGGACGCCGTGGCCGATGCCGTGGCCGCGGTCGTGCCGACGGCGGTGGCGGCCAGCACGGCAAGGGCGGCGGCGAGTGCGGTACGGCGAGCAAGGGCGGCGGTGAGCGCGGTACGACGGCGTACGGAACGGATACGCATGGACGAGACCTTTCCCCCGTGGCGGTACGTATGCGGTACGTAACGGAACTCTCGTCAGTCGGACCGCCGGAACGGGGTGAAGGTTGTGCCGCCCGCGGTGCTCACATGCCGTCGACGTGCGTCACCGAGGTCAGCAGCAGGGCGGAGTTCTCGACGGCCGTCACGCCGTGCTTCTCGCGCGGGATCTGTGCGACCTGCCCGGCGATCATGTCCTGCTTGCCGCTGCCGGTCGTGATCTGTACATGCCCGTGCAGGATCTGCATGCTGCCGGCCGGCGGCGAGACGTGCTCGTCCAGCGAGGCGCCGCCGACCAGCGCGATCACGGTCTGCCGCAGCGGCCCGTCGTGCAGGAAGAGCCGCGCGCTGCGGCCGTGCGGGTCGGCCTTGGCGTCGTCGAGCTGCTGGCGGGCGAGGGCGGTGAGGTCGTCCATGAGGGGGCCCTTCGGTCGCGGACGTGCCGGCGGTCCGTGGCGTGGTCCTGTCTCCTTTCCCCATCCTCGCGGGTGCGCCGGGCGCCGCAAGTCATCGGCGCGCCGTGGTACCCGTGGATGCGGAAGGATCAGGTACCCGCCCGCCCGCGAGCTAAAAGGATCGTTGCCGTGACCGACCAGCCCGAGCAGACCGCTCCGCCCGCATTCCTGACCGTGCTGACGACGACCGACGCAGCGGAGAAGGCCGAGGCGCTGGCCCGCGGCGCGATCGAGGCCCGCCTGGCGGCGTGTGCCCAGGTCAGCGCGCCGGTCACCTCGGTGTACCGATGGGACGGCGGGATCGAGACCAGCCAGGAGTGGCAGGTGCTCCTCAAGACGACCGGTCACCGGTACCAGGAGCTGGAGGAGTACCTCCGCGGGGCGCACGACTACGACACCCCGGAGATCATCGCCACGCCGGTCGTCCACGGCGGCGCCGACTACCTGGCCTGGATCCAGGCGGAGACCCGCTAGCCGCCGAGGACGCAGGTCCTCACCGCAGCGCCCGCGCCACCCCGCCCTCGTGCGGGCCGAGGAAGTGCGGGTCGGGGCGGAGGGACGCGTCGGCCGCCGCCTTGCCGGCCGCGAAGACCTCCCGGACGGCGCCGTAGTACCAGGTCGCATCGTGCGGGTCGGCGGCCCCGACGCCGTACGCGTCGATCCCCGCGGCGTCGCACAGCGCCAGCGCCCGCCGGACGTGGAAGCCCTGGCTCACCAGCACCGCCCGGTGCACTCCGAAGACGCGGCGGGCGCGGCTGCAGGAGTCCCAGGTGTCGAAGCCGGCGTAGTCGCTGACGATCTTCCGCGCCGGTACCCCGCGCGCGGTCAGGTACCGGCGCATGGCGTCCGGCTCGTCGTAGTCCCGGGTGCTGTTGTCGCCGGTCACCAGGACCGCGCGGACCCGGCCCGCGTCGTACAGTGCGGCGGCGGCGTCCAGCCGGTGCGCGAGGTACGGGGACGGCTCGCCGTTCCACAGGCCCGCGCCGAAGACCAGCGCGACCGGCGCCGCCGGCACGTCGTCCACGGTCCGCACCCGGTCACCGGACGCCAGCCGCAGCCACGTCGCGGGCAGCAGTGCCAGCACGCACACGGCCATGACGGCCTGCACGGCCCGCCGCCGCCCCCGCACCGTCCGCGGCAGCCGCACCCGCTCCCGTACCCACACCGCGGCCCGTCCCGGCCACCTGCCGTGCATACCGTCCGCCCCCGTTCCCCTCGACCTCCCCGTCAGCGACGCGTCGTGGCCTGGCATGGTTGCAAGCGGGAAGTACGAACACGAGGAGAACCGACCCATGAACGACCGGCCCGCCGAGCGGCTGCCCTTCTTCGTCTACGGGACGCTGCGCCCCGGAGAGGCCAATCACGCCTGGGCGCTGCGCGGCCGCACCGCGGTGGAGCGGCCGGCGCTGATCCACGGGGCGCTGCTGTACGACGGGCCCGGCTACCCGTACGCGATCCACGGCCCCGCCGACGCGGTGGTGCACGGTCATGTCGTCACGCCCGCCGAGGGCGCGTACGACGAGGTCCTGGCGGTCCTGGACCGGCTGGAGGGCTACACCCCCGGCCCGCCGGACAACGACTACGACCGCGTCGCGTGCGCGGCGGTCCTCCCGGACGGCGCCACCGTCCGCGCCTGGGTCTACCTCGCCGCCGACCCCCTGGCCGGTCGCCTCCGGGCCACCGCCACCCCGATCCCCGGCGGCGACTGGCTCGCCACCGCCGGCCGCTCCGGCGCCCCGGTGGGCCCGGGCGTCGCCGCCAACGAGGGCCGCCCCTTCGCGGCCACTGCACAGGAAGGTGAGTGAGCCGGTATGACCACCGCCCACCCCCACCCCCCGATCCCCAAGGCCGAACTGCACCTGCACATCGAGGGAACGCTGGAGCCCGGGCTCGCGTTCGCGCTTGCCGCGCGCAACGGTGTTGAGCTGCCGTACGGCTCCGAGGAGGAGCTGCGCCGCGCGTACTCGTTCAGCGATCTGCAGTCGTTCCTGGACCTGTACTACGCGCTGATGGCCGTGCTGCGCACCGAGGAGGACTTCGCCGACCTGGCGCACGCCTACCTCGCGCGGGCCCAGGAGCAGGGCGTGCGGCACGCGGAGATCTTCTTCGACCCGCAGGCGCACACCGCGCGCGGCGTGCCCATCGGGACGGTCATCGAGGGCCTGGGCCGGGCGCTGGACGCCGCGCCGGAGACATACGGCATCACGACCCGGCTCATCATGTGCTTCCTGCGGGACGAGAGCGCGGAGTCGGCGCTGGAGACCTTCGAGGCGGCGCGCCCGTACCTGGACCGGATCACCGCCGTCGGGCTGGACTCCGCGGAGGTCGGCAACCCGCCGTCGAAGTTCCGCGAGGTGTACGCGCGGGCGCGGGAGGCCGGGCTGAAGTGCGTGGCGCACGCCGGTGAGGAGGGGCCGCCCGCGTACGTGTGGGAGGCGCTGGACGTGCTCGGGGTGGACCGGGTCGACCACGGGGTGCGGTGCATGGAGGACGCGGACCTGGTGGCGCGGCTGGTCGCCGAGCAGGTGCCGCTCACCGTCTGCCCGCTGTCCAACGTCCGCCTGCGGGTCATCGACGACCTGGCCGACCACCCGCTGCCGGCCATGCTGGACGCGGGCCTGCTGGTGACCGTGAACTCCGACGACCCGGCCTACTTCGGCGGGTACGCGCACGACAACTTCACGGCCGTGCGGGACGCGCTGCGGCTGGACCAGGAGACGCTGCGCACGCTGGCCCGTAACTCCTTCACGGCGTCCTTCCTGGACGAGGAGACGCGTGCCGCGTACCTCAAGGAGGTCGACGCGCACCGGAGCGCTTGATCTCAACTCCGCTTGACGTCAGGTCCGCTTGACCTCAAGTCCGCTTGAGCTCCTAGCTTCGTCCTCAGCCGAACGGAAAGAGGGCGGAGCCATGGAGTACTCCCACAGCGACACCGAGCTGATCGAGCAGCCCATCGGGTACTGGAGCTGGGCCGCGTACAAGGCGGTCGTCACCCGTACCCGCGGCGCCCTCGCGGAGCTGGGTATCACCCAGCCGCAGTGGTGGGTGCTGCACCAGGTCGCCGCCGCGCCGGACGGCCGGTCCCGCGCGGAGGTGACCGAGGTGCTCAAGGGCTATCTCGATGTCGGCGACGCCCTGGGGGAGGAGATCGACACGACGGTCGCGCGCGGCTGGATCACCCAGGACGCGCGCGCCACGCTGCGGATCACCCCGGAGGGCTCGGCCTTCTATGCCAAGGCCGCCGCCCTCCAACAGGAGCTGCGGGCCGAGCGCCACGAAGGCATCACCGACGAGGAGTACCTGAGCACGCTCAAGGTGCTGCAGCGGTTCATCCACAACACCGGCGGCTCGGCCTGGCACCACTGAGGGCCAGTGGTTCTCGGCGTCGGTTGCTTCTAAGCGTCCGTGACCCGGGACAGCCGGACCGCGCAGACCTTGAATTCCGGCATCCGGGAGGTGGGGTCCAGGGCCGGGTTCGTGAGGGTGTTGGCGCGGCCCTCGCCCGGCCAGTGGAACGGCATGAAGACCGTGTCGGAGCGGATGGTGCCAGTCAGCCGGGCGGGCGCCACCGCCCGGCCGCGCCGCGACTCCACCGCGACCCGGTCGCCCTCGCCGATGCCGTACCGCTCCGCCAGCAGCGGGTGGATCTGCACGAACGGGCCGGGCGCCGCGGCGTTCAGCTCGGCCACCCGCCGGGTCTGCGCGCCCGACTGGTACTGCGCCAGCACCCGCCCGGTGGTCAGCAGTACCGGGTACTCCGCATCGGCCTCCTCGGCCGCCGCGCGGTGCGAGACCGGTACGAAGCGGGCCCGGCCGTCCGGGGTGGCGAACCGGTCGTGGAAGAGGCGCGGGGTGCCCGGGTGCGCCTCGTCGGGGCACGGCCAGAAGACGCCGTCCTCCGAGGCGATGCGCCGGTAGCTGATCCCGGCGTAGTCCGCCGGGCCGCCCGCCGAGGCGCGGCGCAGCTCCTCGAAGACCTCTTCCGGGTCGGCGGGGAAGCCCTTCTCGTGGCCCAGCCGCGCCGCCAGCCCGTTGAGCACCGCGAGGTCCGTGCGGACGCCGGGCGGCGGGTCCACGGCGCGCCGGCGCAGCAGTACGCGGCCCTCCAGGTTCGTCGTCGTACCGGTCTCCTCCGCCCACTGCGTCACCGGCAGCACCACGTCGGCCAGCGCGGCCGTCTCCGAGAGGACCACGTCCGCGACGGCCAGGAAGTCCAGCGAGCGGATGCGGTCCTCCACGTGCGCGGCGCGGGGTGCGGAGACGACCGGGTTGGAGCCCATCAGGAGCAGGGCGCGTACGTCGGTGCCGAGCGCGTCCAGCAGTTCGTACGCGCTGCGCCCTGGACCCGGCAGGCTGTCCGGGGCGACGCCCCAGACGGCCGCCACGTGCTCCCTGGCGGCCGGATCGTCGAGCTTGCGGTAGCCGGGCAGCTGGTCGGCCTTCTGGCCGTGCTCGCGGCCGCCCTGGCCGTTGCCCTGGCCGGTCAGGCAGCCGTACCCGGAGAGCGGGCGGCCGGCGCGTCCGGTGGCCAGGCAGAGGTTGATCCACGCGCCCACCGTGTCGGTGCCCTTCGCCTGCTGTTCGGGGCCGCGCGCGGTGAGCACCATCGAGGAGCCGGCGTCGCAGAACAGCGCGACGGCCTCCCGCAGTTCCGGCACCGGCACGCCGGTGATCCGCTCCACCAGCTCCGGCCAGTGGGCCATCGCGGCGGCCCGCGCCTCGGGCCAGCCGGTGGTGCGCTCCGCGATGAACGCCTCGTCCGTACGGCCCTGCGCGACGACGAGGTGCAGCAGGCCGAGGGCCAGCGCCAGGTCGGTGCCGGGGCGCGGCGCGAGGTGCAGGTCGGCCACCTCGGCGGTCTTCGTGCGGCGCGGGTCGACGACGATCAGCTTGCCGCCGTTCTCGCGCAGTTCGGTGAGGTAGCGCAGCGCGGGCGGCATGGTCTCGGCGAGGTTGGAGCCCACCAGGATCACGCACCCCGTACGGGCCACATCCGCCAGCGGGAACGGCATGCCGCGGTCGAGGCCGAACGCGCGCCCGTGTGCGGCGGCGGCCGACGACATGCAGAACCGGCCGTTGTAGTCGATCTGCGAGGTGCCGAGCGCGACCCGGGCGAACTTGCCCAGCGCGTACGCCTTCTCGTTGGTCAGGCCGCCGCCCCCGAAGACGCCCACCGCGTCGTTCCCGTATACGGTCCGGGCGCTCTCCAGTCCCGCCGCGACCCGGTCCAGGGCCTCGTCCCAGGTGGCGGGCCGCAGCGTCCCACCGTCCCTGACCAGCGGTTCCGTCAGCCGTACCCGCTGGTCCAGCACCTCGGCGGCGGTACGGCCCTTGCCGCACAGCGCCCCGCGGTTCACGGGGAAGTCCGGGCGCTCGACCACCTGTACCCGGCCCCGCTCCGGGCGCAGCGACATTCCGCACTGCAAGGAGCAGTACGGACAGTGCGTGTCGACCGTGCCGGTCGTGACGTCGGCGTTCATACGGTCACGGTGCAACGTGCGCGTTTCCGGTGCCGCCCGCTGGTGTTACATGCCCGGCACGGGTCCCTCCCCGGAGCGGCGCGGAAACCGTGAGGGCGGAGAAACGACTCGTCACCCCTGCGCAACGCTCCGGCAACTCTCCGCTGCCAGGCTCCCTCCATGACGGCGTCGAACGCGCACCTTCCCGCAGCGGTTCCCTTCGACAGTACGGCGCAGCTCATGACAGAGATCACCACACAGCTCAGCACCCAGCTCAGCCGGGTCAGACTCCACAGCCGCCGCACTCTGCCGGGCGGCGCTGCCAAGCCACCGACGCCACCGATGCTCGTCGCGGTCGCCCACGGGAGCCGTGATCCCCGCGCTCTGAAGACCGTCACTGCGCTGCTGGACCGGATACGCGCCCTGCGCCCCGGCCTCCCGGTGCGCCTCGGACACATCGAACTGAACGAGCCGCTGCTGCCGGACACGCTGGCGGGGCTGGACGGCGACGCGGTCCTCGTACCGCTGCTGCTGAGCCGCGGCTACCACACCAAGTCCGACATACCGGCGATGGCCGACGCCGCGCCCCGGGTCAGGGCCCGTCTCGCGGCGCCGCTCGGGCCGCACTCGCTGCTCGCCGAGGCGCTGCACGCACGGCTGACGGAGGCCGGTACGCGGCCGGAGGCGCCCGGCACGGGGATAGTCCTGGCCGCGGCCGGCTCGCGGGACCCGGACTCGGCCACCGACACCGAGCGCACCGCCCGGCTGCTCTCCGTACGGCTGGGCGGCGTGCCCGTCGTACCGGGGTACGCGGCGGGCGCCGGCGCCACCGTGGAGGAGGCCGCCGCGGCCCTGCGGACGCGCGGGCTGCGACCCGTCCTCGCCTCGTACTTCACCGCGCCCGGCCGCTTCGCCACCGCCTCCGCCGCCGTCCTGGGGCCCGCCGCAGCGCCCCTCGGCGACCACCCGGCCCTCGCCCGGCTCGTCCTGCACCGTTACGACCAGTCGCTGCGCTCGCGTACCGCTTCCGACCGAGAGGGGGCCGGTGCGGCTACCGTCGCGGTATGACGGGTACGCCCTTTCAGCCCACCGGCCGTCCGACCCATGAGAACGGCGCCGCCCCGGTGCCGCACGCAGCCGCGGCGCCGGGCGGCGCGGAGTCCACCGGCTACACACCCGCCGACGCCGAGCGCTGGGTGTCCGAGCCGGACAAGCGTCCGGGCCGTACGGCCTTCCAGCGGGACCGCGCGCGGGTGCTGCACTCCGCCGCGCTGCGCAGACTGGCCGGCAAGACCCAGGTCGTCACGCCCGGCGTCGCCGCGTCCGGTACCGGTGTGCACGCCTGGGACGCCACCCCGCGCACCCGGCTCACCCACTCCCTGGAGTGCGCGCAGGTCGGGCGGGAGCTGGGCGCGGCGCTCGGCTGCGACCCGGACCTGGTCGAGACGGCGTGTCTGGCGCACGACCTGGGCCATCCGCCCTTCGGGCACAACGGCGAGCAGGCGCTGAACGAAGTCGCCGCGCCCTGCGGCGGCTTCGAGGGCAACGCGCAGTCCCTGCGGCTGCTGGCCCGGCTCGAACCGAAACGGTTCGTCACCGCCGACGACGGCAGCATCGTCAGCGTCGGCCTCAACCTCACGCGCGCCGCCCTGGACGCCGCGACCAAGTACCCCTGGAGGCGCGGCGGCCACCCCGAGGACCCGCGCTCGCGCAAGTTCGGTGTGTACGAGGACGACCTGCCCGTCTTCCGGTGGCTGCGGCAGGGCGCCCCCGAAGGCGCGCGCAGCTTCGAGGCGCAGGTCATGGACTGGTCCGACGACGTGGCGTACTCGGTGCACGACGTGGAGGACGGGCTGCACGCCGGGCACCTGGACCCGGCCGTGCTGTACGCGGACCCCGAGCGCGCCGAGATCTTCGCGGTGGCCGCCGACCGGTACGCGCCCGGCGCCGGCGACGCGGAGCTGGGCGATGCCCTGGACCGGCTGCTGGCGCAGGAGTGGTGGCCGCACGGCTACGACGGCTCGGCGGTCGCCCAGGCGCGCCTGAAGGACGCCACCAGCCAGCTGATCGGCCGGTTCTGTCTCGCCGCCGAGGCCGCCACCCGCGCCGCGTACGGCACCGGGCGGCTCACCCGCTACCGGGCCGAGCTGGTCGTCCCCGAGGAGGCCCGCCTCGAATGCGCCGTTCTGAAGGCGGTCGCCGACCGGTACGTCATGCAGCGTCCCGACCAGGAAGCGCTCCGGGCCGACCAGCGGGTGGTCATCGCCGAGCTGGCCGAGGCGCTGCTCGCGCGCGCCCCGGACGGCCTGGACCCGCAGTTCCGGTCGCTCTTCGACGGGGCCGGGGACGACACCGCCCGGATGCGCGCCGTCATCGACCAGATCGCGGCCCTCACGGACGCCTCGGCGCGCACCCTGCACGCCCGCCTCACCCGTCCCTCGGGCCACACAGAACGGCATCGCCCGCCCGCGCGTGACAACTAAGGGTGACGTAGCAAGGGCCTACCCTCTTCCCCCATCACGCTCTGTGCGGGACGCTCGAACCCCCGCAGTGCGGAGGGGCTCGAACGGGGGTAAGGCTTTTTCGAACGGGGACCCAGGCGGGGGCGTTCAAGGCGCAGACGCACTGCGCCGCAGCGAGGAGGAAGCAAGTGGTCGACGCACACCAGACGTTCGTCATCGTCGGCGGTGGCCTGGCCGGGGCAAAGGCAGCCGAGACCCTCCGGTCGGAGGGGTTCAACGGCCGCGTGATCCTCATCTGTGACGAGCGCGACCACCCGTACGAACGGCCGCCGCTCTCCAAGGACTTCCTGATCGGCAAGGCGGAGCGGGACAGCGTCTTCGTGCACGAGCCGACGTGGTACGCGAATCACGACATCGAACTGCACCTCGGCCAGCCCGCCGTGGCCCTGGACCCGGTGGCCCGCACGGTACGGCTCGGCGACGGCGCCCTCATCGCGTACGACAAGCTGCTCCTGGCCACCGGAGCCGAGCCGCGCCGTCTGGACATCCCCGGCACCGACCTGGCCGGCGTCCACCACCTGCGCCGCCTCGCGCACGCCGAACGGCTGCGCGGCGTGCTGGCCTCCCTCGGCCGGGACAACGGCCACCTCGTGATCGCCGGCGCCGGCTGGATCGGCCTGGAGGTCGCCGCCGCAGCCCGCTCCTACGGCGCCGAGGTCACCATCGTCGAGCCCTCGCCGACCCCGCTGTTCGGCGTGCTCGGCCCCGAGCTCGGCGGGATCTTCGCCGACCTGCACCGCGAGCACGGCGTCCGCTTCCACTTCGGGGCCCAGCTCACCGAGATCACCGGCCAGGACGGCGTGGTCCTGGCCGCGCAGACCGACGACGGCGAGGAGCACCCGGCGCACGACGTGCTCGCCGCGATCGGCGCCGCGCCGCGCACCGCCCTCGCCGAGCAGGCCGGGCTCGCCCTCGTGGACCGCGCACAGGGCGGCGGCATCGTCGTGGACGCCTCGCTGCGCACGTCCGACCCGCACATCTTCGCGGCGGGCGACGTGGCCGCGGCCGCGCACCCGGTCCTGGACACCCGGCTGCGCGTGGAGCACTGGGCCAACGCGCTCAACGGCGGCCCCGCGGCGGCCCGCGCCATGCTCGGCCAGGAGGTCAGCTACGACCGCGTCCCGTACTTCTTCTCCGACCAGTACGACGTCGGCATGGAGTACTCGGGATACGCGCCACCGGGCTCCTACGCGCAGGTCGTCCTCCGCGGTGACGTCGGCAAGCGCGAGTTCATCGCCTGCTGGCTGGACGCCGGCGGCCGGCTGCTCGCCGCGATGAACGTGAATGTGTGGGACGTCACCGAGCCGCTCCAGGCCATCATCCGCTCCGGGCGCCCCCTGGACGCGGAGGCGCTGGCCGACCCGACCGTGCCGCTGGAGTCGTTCCTCGCGTAGCGTGCGCCCCATGGCGATCCGTACGAACGCGGTCCCGCGGGCGGAGATCTTCGACCTGCGCAGGTCGGTGCTCCGCCCCGGGCTGCCCGCAGAGGCCGCGCTGTACCCGGAGGACGCGGACCCCGGCGTCTTCCACATGGCGGCCTACGACGGGGACGCCGTGGCGGCCTGCGCGACCTTCTTCCCCGACCCGGTGCCGGGCGAGGAGGCCGTTCCCGCGTACCGCTTCCGGGGCATGGCCAGCTCGCCCGAGGCGCGCGGGCGGGGCTTCGGGGCCGCCGTGCTGCGCGCCGGCGTCGAGGAGGCCGCCCGGCGCGGCGCCGAGCGCGTGTGGTGCAACGGCCGGGTGGCCGCCCGCGGCTTCTACAAGCGGATGGGCTTCACCACGGACGGCGAGACCTTCGAGATCGCGCCGAGTGGCGCGCATCACCGCTTCGTCCTCAAGATCGCCGCGGGCTGAGGAGCGGGCCGGGGACTGTCACTGGTTCCCCGTAGAATTCTCGCGTGGCAGGCAGGATCAACGATGACGACGTGCGGGCGGTCCGGGACGCGGTCCCGATCGATGCCGTCGTGTCCGAGTACCTCCAGCTCCGGAACGCCGGCGGCGGCAATCTGAAGGGCCTGTGCCCCTTCCACGACGAGAAGTCCCCCTCGTTCCACGTCAGCCCCGCCAAGGGGCTGTACCACTGCTTCGGCTGCCAGGAGGGCGGCGACACCGTCGACTTCGTCATGAAGGTCGACCACCTCTCCTTCGCCGAGACCATCGAGCGGCTCGCCTCCCAGGCCGGCATCACCCTGCGGTACGAAGAGGGCGGGTACGCCCCCGGGCGCCAGCAGGGCGAGCGGACCCGCCTCGTCGAGGCGCACAAGGCCGCCGCGCAGTTCTACATCGACCAGCTGGACAGCCCCGAGGCCGAGATCGGCCGGAAGTTCCTCGCCGAGCGCGGCTTCGACCAGGCCGCGGCCCAGCACTTCGGCGTGGGCTACAGCCCGGCCGGCTGGGACCACCTCACCCGCTTCCTGCGCGGCCGCGGCTTCACGGACAAGGAGCTGATCCTCTCCGGCCTCTCCCAGGACGGCCGCCGCGGCCCCATCGACCGCTTCCGCGGCCGCCTGATGTGGCCCATCCGCGACATCGCGGGCGAGGTCGTCGGCTTCGGCGCCCGCAAGCTCCGCGACGACGACAACGGCCCGAAGTACCTCAACACCCCCGAGACCCCGATCTACCGCAAGTCCCACGTGCTGTACGGCATCGACCTCGCCAAGAAGGAGATCGCCAAGGGGAACCGCGCGGTGGTGGTCGAGGGCTACACCGACGTCATGGCCTGCCACCTGGCCGGCGTCCGCAGCGCCATCGCGACCTGCGGCACGTCCTTCGGCGAGGGCCACATCAAGATCCTCCGCCGGCTGCTGATGGACAACAGCGGCTCCGAGGTCGTCTTCACCTTCGACGGCGACGCGGCGGGCCAGAAGGCGGCGCTGCGCGCCTTCGAGGACGACCAGAAGTTCGCCGCCGAGACCTCCATCGCGATCACGCCCGGCGGCATGGACCCCTGTGAGCTGCGCCTCGCCAAGGGCGACGAGGCCGTCGCCGACCTGGTGGAGTCCCGTACGCCGCTCTTCGAGTTCGCGCTGCGCCAGCTCGTCGCCCGGCACAACCTCGCCACCCCGGTCGGCCGGGCCGCTGCCCTGGACGAGGCCGCGCCCATCGTCGCCAACATCAAGAACAGCTCCATCCAGCACGAGAGCGCCGTCCAGCTGGCCGGGCTGCTCGGCATCCTGGACACCCAGTTCGTGGTCCGCCGGGTCTCCCAGCTGGCCCGCTGGGCCCGCGAGCGCGGCCGGGACGCCCGGGAGGCGGGCGGCCAGGGCAGGCCGCAGCGGCGCGGCACCGAGCCCGCGCAGCCCACCGCGCCCGAGGCCCCCCGGGGCCCCGCGCTGAACCTCCGCAGCCCGGCGCACCGCGTCGAGCGCGAGCTGCTCAAGCTCGCCCTGCAGCGCCCCGACCTGGTGGCCCCGACGTTCGACGCGTACGGCGTCGACGAGTTCACCGCGCCGCCGTACGCCGTGGTCCGCCGCTGCATCGAGGACGCCGGCGGCACGGCCGCCGCGGACGCCGGCTTCCTCACCCGCGTCCGCGAGGCCGCGCCCGACGACACGGTCCGCTCGATGGTCACGGAGCTGGCCGTCGAGCCGCTGCACACCCGTCGCGATCCGGACGAGCTGTACGCGGGCGTGCAGCTCGTCGCCGTCCGGCTGGCCGCCGTCCGGCAGCGCTGCGGCGAGATCCACGGCGCCCTGCAGCGCCACGACCCGCGCACCGGCGGCGAGCAGTACACCGCCCTGCAGCAGGAGCTCTGGGTGCTGGAGCAGTACGCCCAGGCCCTCCGCGAGCGCGGCGCCGCGGCCCTCTGAGCCGCCCCGCGACCGGACCGGCTCGTTCTGTGTAATCACCCGGTCACCCACTGAAGGCAAAAAGTCACCGCACGCCCCTCGTGGCGGGAGTGTGTCGTACTCCACACTGAGAACGGTGCCAGAGTCCTCGGAGCGCGACGGATCCGGACGCACAGAGCCGGAGCCCGACGCCAACCCGCTTCTGATGTACGGGACGGACGGCGGCTCGGCCGCAGCCGTACCCGACCTTTGTGCCGCCTCAGCAGCGATCACCCTGGAGGTCGCCCCCGTGCAGACACGGAGCCTCGCCGACGCGCCGGCCGCCGCGGCCGCCACCGTGCCCCAGCAGGCCGAGCCGCCCGCCCCCGAGATGCTGTCCGAAGAGCCCGACCCGGCACCCGAGCCGCCGCCGGAGCGGCGGTCCAGGCCCGAGGCGGGCGGCCCGTCCTCCGACCTCTTCCGGCAGTACCTCCGGGAGATCGGCCGCATCCCGCTGCTCAGCGCGGCCGAGGAGGTCGAGCTGGCCCGCCGCGTGGAAGCCGGCCTGTTCGCCGAGGCGAAGCTCGCGGGCACCCCCGACCTGGACTCCCAGCTGGCGCTCGACCTCGACAAGCTGGTGGTACTGGGCCGGATGGCCAAGCGCCGCCTGATCGAGGCGAATCTGCGCCTGGTCGTCTCGGTCGCCAAGCGGTACGTCGGCCGGGGCCTGACCATGCTCGACCTCGTACAGGAGGGGAACCTCGGACTGATCCGCGCGGTCGAGAAGTTCGACTACGCCCGCGGCTACAAGTTCTCCACGTACGCGACGTGGTGGATCCGCCAGGCCATGTCCCGCGCGCTCGCCGACCAGGCCCGCACGATCCGGGTGCCGGTGCACGTCGTCGAGCTGATCAACCGCGTCGTACGGGTCCAGCGCCGGATGCTCCAGGAGCGCGGCTACGAACCGACCCCCCAAGAGGTCGCCGCCCAGCTGGACCTGCCCGAGGAGCGGGTCAGCGAGGTGCTGCGGCTCGCCCAGGAGCCGGTCTCGCTGCACGCCCCGGTCGGCGAGGAGGACGACGTCGCGCTCGGCGACCTCATCGAGGACGGCGACGCCGCGTCCCCCGTGGAGTCCGCCGCCTTCCTGCTGCTGCGCGAGCACCTCGAAGCGGTGCTCTCCACCCTCGGCGAGCGCGAGCGCAAGGTCGTCCAGCTCCGGTACGGCCTGGCCGACGGCCGGCCACGCACGCTGGAGGAGATAGGCCGCATCTTCGGCGTGACCCGCGAACGCATCCGCCAGATCGAGTCCAAGACCCTGAACAAGCTCCGCGACCACGCCTTCGCCGACCAGCTGCGCGGCTACCTCGACTGAGGGCCGGTCCGGTCCGTGCCCCCGGGGCCGGGCGCCTGCCGCGGCCCTCAGCCTTCGGCGGCCTCCTGGCTCTCGGCGGCCTCCGGGTTCCCTGTCGTCTCCTGGCCGCCCGTCGCCTCCTCGAACGCGCCCGGGTGGGTCTCCTCCCGTACCGAGGCGTACTGCTGCCGCACCGCCTGCCCCACGGCCAGCTCGTCGCCCGGCTCGAAGACCTGGCAGGCGGCGGCCGGCCAGCGCGGGGGCTCCTGGGTCGTGTGCGTGCCGTGCGCGACGCCCAGCGCCCACGCCGCCTGCCGGGCCGCGCCCACCGCCGCGTAGTCCGCCGGCTGCGGCACCACGACCTGCGCGCCCAACAGCGCGGGCGCGGCGGCCTGTACGGCGCCCAGCTCGGCGGCGGCACCCAGCAGGAACACTCTGCGCACCGGCACGCCCCGGCCGCGCAGTACGTCCAGCGCGTCCGCGAGCCCGCACAGCATGCCTTCGAACGCGGCCCGCGCCATGTGCTCGGGCTTCATGCTCTCCCGCCGCAGCCCGTGCAGCGAGCCCGCGGTGTGCGGCAGATTCGGGGTGCGCTCGCCCTCCAGGTACGGCAGCAGCACCATCCCGTACGAGCCCGGCGTCGACTTCAGCGCCAGGTCGGACAGGCCCTCCAGATCCGTGCCCAGCGCCTCGGCCATGCCGCGCAGCACCCGTACGGCGTTGCTCGTGTGGACGACCGGCAGGTGCATGCCGGTGGCGTCGGCGAAGGAGGTGATCGTGCCGGTGGAGTCCGCCAGCGCCTCGTGGTGGATGCCGAAGACCGACCCGGAGGCGCCCAGCGACACCACGGCGTCGCCGGTCCCCACGCCCAGCCCGAAGGCGGCGGCCATCGTCTCGCCCGTACCGGCGGAGATCAGCAGCCCCTCCGGCGTCACCCCGGCCGCGTCGGCCGGGCCCAGTACCTCGGGGAGCCGCACCTGGTGCCCGAGCGCCAGCTCGACCAGGTCCGGGCGGTACGCGCCGCTCGCCGCCGACCAGAAGCCGGTGCCCGAGGCGCCGCCCCGGTCCGTCGTGCGCCGCGCGGGCCGCCCCAGCAGCTGCCAGACCAGCCAGTCGTGCGGCTGCAGGATCTCGGCCACGCGGGCGGCGTGCTCGGGCTCCGCGCGCGCCAGCCAGCGCAGCTTCGCCACCGGCTGCGCGGCGTGCGGTACGGAACCCACGTCCTGCGCCCACGCCGAGCGCCCCCCGAGCGCGTCGATCAGGTCGGCCGCCGCGCTCTGCGCCCGCTTGTCATTGCCCATCAGGGCCGGCCGGACCAGCGCCCCGTCCGTGTCCAGCGGCAGCAGGCCGTGCTGCTGCGCCGAGACCCCGATGGCCTGTACACCCTCCAGGAGCCCGCCGGCGGCCGCGTCGCCGAGTGACATCAGCCACGTCTGCGGATCGACGTCGGGCCCCTTCCCGTCGGGATGCGGGGCGTACCCCTGCCTGACGACGGCACCCGTTTCGGTGTCGCAGACGACGATGCGTGTGCTTGCGGACGAGCTGTCCAACCCGGCGACTATCCCCATAGGGCCTGATGATGCCGCATGCGGGGGCGGGTACGGAAAGCCGGTCTCCCCGGGGCCGCGCCGCGGCGGCCGGGGAGACCGGCGGGTCCGGCCGGGTCCGCCCGGCGCGGCACGCTAGGTGTTGCTGGTGCCCCAGTCGTCCTCCGTGCCGGAACGCTGCTCGCGCAGCGAACGGACGCGGTCCTGGACGGAGTTCGGAATCTTGTCGCCGACCTTGGCCGATACCGCGTCGTACGCCTTGTTCGCGGCCTGCCGGCCGGTCTGCGCGGCGGACTCGGCGGTGTTGCGGACGGCGGGGTTCTGCGCGACCCGCTGCGCGCTCTTGCGCAGCTGTTCGTACCGCTCCCGCCCGGCCCGGGTGCCGAGCACGTATCCGATGGCCAGTCCCGCGATGAACGTGAGCCGGTAGCGCATCGCTCCACCTCTCTGTCTGTCGGTCCCGCTCCCGGGTACTTCCCGTCGAAGCGGCGAGCCGCTGGCTGTACTGCTCTCACCGGTACCCGGGGCCCGGGTGATCACCCATGGGCATACCGATTGGCAAAGCACCCCCCTGCTTGCGCTAATGTATGTGTCGCAGCGAGCGCACGCCGTCCGGAAGCCCGGACCGGAGTGCATTCGTGGCACACAGAGCAATCCCCTGTAGCTCAATTGGCAGAGCAGCCGGCTGTTAACCGGCAGGTTACTGGTTCGAGTCCAGTCGGGGGAGCGCAGTCCCCTGTAGCTCAATTGGCAGAGCATTCGGCTGTTAACCGGAGGGTTACTGGTTCGAGTCCAGTCGGGGGAGCAGAGGAAGAGGGCCCCGCGAGGGGTCCTTTTTCGTGCCCGGGACCCCGCTGGGCACCTCGCTCGGAAGCCGCTCGGACCCCGCTGGGAATCGAACACTCGGACCACTCCAAAGAGTGATCCTCTGGGTGGAACCGAACAGTGGGTGATCGCAGTCTTCACGATCGCACGCGGCGGACCGCTCCGCGCTCGACGCCCACCCTCACGGGCAGCAGATCGTATGAGCGGCTATGCTGCGGCAGACGGCGCGCACAAATGTGCGCGGCGCGCCGTGACGGGGGCGGTAGCTCAGCCGGTTAGAGCAGCGGACTCATAATCCGTCGGCCGTGGGTTCGAGTCCCACCCGCCCCACCACAGCAAAATCGATCTGACCTGCGCATTGGGCGAGGGAGCCCCGCCCAGGCGCGTGGTGGTCGGTCATTTACTCGTGGGCGCTGATCACGCCGCCGTTGCTGAGCACGATGTACACGCCGTTGGCGTCGACCCCGGCGTCGTGCCCCTTCGTCTCCAGAGTGGCGGCCACGCCCTCGGAGCCGATGATCTGCGCGCGGTACCGCAGCTCGCCGACCTTCGTGACCTTGGCCGTCCAGCCGCCCGCGAGCTTGAAGGTGCCCGGTCCCTGGTGCCCCCCGCCCATCCAGGAATGGACCTCGCCGCCCATCGTGAGCACGACGAACATGTCGTTGGCGTCGAGCCCGGCGTCGGCGTCCTGGCCCGTCGTCTCCATCGTGGCCACGACCGAACCGCGGGCGACGATCTTGGCGCGGTAGTGCTGGGAGTCGAGCTTGTAGATCTCGGCCTTGCTGATGCCGTCCGCCAAGCGCTGGGTGCGGACCGGGGATGCCGTCTCGCCACCTCCGGTGGCCTGCTTGCTGCCCGACGGCTTGGCTGCGGCGCCCGACTCGGTGCCGATCTCGGCATCGGAGCTCTGTCCTCCGGACCCGCCCTTGGTGGTGGACTTGGTGGCGGCTGCGCTCGTGCTCGTGTGGCCCGCGGACTTCGCGTCGGCGGCGTCCGAGCCGGAGCAGGCGGTCAGGGTGAGGCCGGCGGCTGCGGTCAGGGCCGCGGCGGCAATGCGCAGAGCGCGACGACGGGCGGTGCGGCGAGTGGTGCTGGAGCTCATTTCGGGTTCCCCGGGGCAGTCGGTGGCGTTGTCTCTCGGTACGTCACCCACTCTGATCGGGGCCACTATCGCGGAGCTGGTGCTCCGCTAACGACCGGCTAACGCGGGTGTGAGCAGGGGGAAGAAGCCACGCGCCCCATCGGCCGGCCGGTCAGCTGTCGGCGCCGACCTTGGTGGTGTCGAGCGGGGCCGGCGGCGGCGGTGGCGGGGTCTTGCCCGGGTGGAGCACGGCGTGCGCGCGTTCGGCGTCGAAGTCGTTCTCCCACTTGCCGATCACGATGGTGGCCACCGCGTTGCCGAGGACGTTGATGAAGACGCGGCCCTCGTTGAGGATGCGGTCGATGCCGACGATCAGCGAGAGGGCGGCCAGTGGGATGTGGCCGACGGCGGTGACGGTGCTCGCCAGCACGATGAACGCGCCGCCGGCGATGCCCGCGGTGCCCTTGCTGGTGAGCATCATGACGCCGACCATGACGAGCTGCTGCTGCCAGGACAGATCGATGCCCATGGCCTGGGCCAGGAACAGGGAGGCCATCGTGAGGTAGACGGCGGATCCGTCCAGGTTGAAGGAGAACCCGGAGGGGATGACGATGCCGACCACCGGCCGTCCGATGCCGAGGGTCTCCAGCTTGCGCACGAGCTGCGGCAGGACCGCTTCGCTGGAGCAGGTGCTGAGCGCGACGAGCAGTTCGGCCTTGAGGAAGCGCATCAGGCCGAACAGGCTCAGGCGGCAGGCGCGCATGACGGCGCCGAGGACGACGAGGACGTAGAGGACGCAGGTCGCGGTGAACAGGATGATCAGGTAGGCGAGTTGCTTGAGGCTCTCGGCGCCGTAGGTGGCCACCACCGTGGCCAGGGCGCCGAACGTGCCCACCGGGGCCAGGCGCATGACCCAGCCGACGATGCGGAACACGACGTCCGACAGCGCCTTGATGCCGCGGGTGAGCGGGGCACCGTCCTCGCCGGCCATGTTCAGGGCCACGCCGAAGACGATGGAGACCATGAGCGCGGACAGGATCGCGTCGCCGGTGATCGCGCCCAGCAGTGAGGTCGGTATGAGGGAGGAGACGAAACCGGTGAAGGTGGCGTGTTCGGTGGCGGTCTCGGGGACGTCCTCGGCCCGCAGCGTCGAGGGGTCCACGTCGAGGCCGGAGCCGGGGTGGAAGATGTTGGCGACCACCAGGCCGATGAGCATCGAGACCAGCGACAGTACGAGGAAGTAGCCGATCGCCTTGACGCCGATGCGGCCCGCCTTGCGCAGGTTGTCCATGGCGGCGATGCCGGTGGTGACCACGCAGAAGACGACCGGGATCACGATCATCTTGACCAGAGCGATGAACCAGTCGTTGAGCGGCTTGAGCGCCTCGCCGAATCCCGGTGCGGCCAGTCCCACGGCGATGCCGAGGACGGCGGCCAGGACGACCTGGAACCACAGCTCACGCAGCAGACGGTTGAGCCTCGACCGCTGGGGTGGGCCGGCGGCGGCAGTGGATGTCATCGTTGGTGCTCCCTTGCACGACGATCTTGTGTAGCCCTGTTCCGTAAGGGGCCGGGGCCGCGCTCGGCGGCTCGTGGTCCCAGGGGTCGTACGTGGCGCGTGGGTGGAGCCGCGCCGACTGGACGGCGCCCGCACCGAGGCGGGCGCGTCGCGGTGCGTCGCGGAGGGGTCAGCTGTGCAGGGCGCGCAGCACCTTGTAGAAGGCGGCCTTGCCCTCGAAGCCGATGCCGGGGATGTCGGTCAGCCCGACGCGGCTCTTCTCGACGACCGCGTCGTCGGCGAAACCGCCGGTGGGCTGGAACTCGCCCGGGTAGGACTCGTTGCCGCCGAGCTTGAGGGCGGCGGCGATGTGCAGGGAGAACTGGTGGCCGCCGTGCGGGATGCAGCGGCGCGAGGACCAGCCGTGCTGCCGGAGCATGTCCTGAATGCGCAGGTACTCGGTCAGACCGTACGACAGCGCGGGGTCGACCTGAAGGGTGTCGCGGTCGGGGCGCAGGCCGCCGTAACGGATCAGGTTACGGGCGTCCTGGAGGGAGAAGAGGTTCTCGCCGGTGGCGATCGGGCCTGCGTAGTGCTCGGCCACGGTGGCGTTGAGGTGGTAGTCCAGCGGGTCGCCGATCTCCTCGTACCAGAACAGGTTGTACGGCTCGATGGCCCGCCCGTACTCGAGCGCGGTGGCCAGGTCGAAGCGGCCGTTGACGTCGACGGCGAGGCGGGAGCCGGCACCGTCCAGAACCTCGATGACGGCCTCGATGCGGCGCAGGTCCTCGGCCAGGTCGGCACCGCCGATCTTCATCTTGACCACGTCGTAGCCCTGGTCGAGGAAGCCACGCATCTCGGCCCGCAGGTCGGCAAGGGTCTTGCCGGGGGCGTAGTAGCCGCCGGCGGCGTAGACGAATACCGAGTCGTCGGGCTCACCGTCGCCGTGGCGCTCCGAAAGGTAGCGGTACAGCGGCTTCTCCGCGATCTTGGCCGCCAGGTCGAACAGCGCCATGTCCACGACGCCGACCGCGACCGAGCGCTCGCCGTGACCGCCCGGCTTCTCGTTGCGCATCATGATGTCCCACGCCTTGGCGGGATCGAGGTCGCCCTGCTCGTCGAGGAGACTGCCGGGCTCGGCCGCGGTCAGGCGGGGGAGGATCCGGCGGCGCAGGATCTCGCCCGCGCTGTAGCGGCCGTTGGAGTTGAAGCCGTAGCCGACCACCGGCTTGCCGTCCCGGATGACATCGCTCTCGATCGCCACGATCGAGCAGTCCATCGAGGAGAAGTCGATCCACGCGTTGCGGATCGAGGAGCTGATCGGGACGACACCCTCGTAGACGTTGGTGATCTTCATCGCCGCATCCTCCTTGTATCTTATAAGTTGCAAGTTGCGAGGGTGTTAGGCTGAGGCGAACAGGCTGGAAGTGTCAAGGGGTCGGGAAAGCCCGGAAGGGACTCACAGGGGGCAATGGCAAGTCCGAACATGTTCCTCAGCAAGAGTGACCTCGCCTACGCGGAACTGCGCGACCAGATCCTCACCGGCAGCCTTCCGGCCGGCTCACGGCTGGCCCAGTACGACCTCGCCGACTCCCTGAACATGAGCATCACGCCGCTGCGCGAAGCCATCCGGCGCCTCAGCAGCGAGGGGCTGCTCACCGTCGAGACCCACCGCGACGTGCGGGTGTCGACCATGACCGCCGACGAGGCCCGCCAACTCTTCGAGGTCCGCCTCTCCCTCGACCCCACAGCGGCCGAACTCGCCGCCAGGCGCCGCACCGAAGAGGACATCGCGGCCATGCGTGCGGCGGTTGAGCAACTGCTGCCCGTGACCCGGCAGTGGGGCGAGGACGCCCTCACCGCCCACCGCGTCTTTCACCGGACCCTCTACCGGGCCTCACGCAACGACGTCCTCATCAAGATGCTCGACGACCTGTGGGACAAGTCCGACCGCTACCGCCGCCTCGGCCTCGACCTGCCGCCCGGCGATGAACCGCGCACCCGCGACCTCGAGGAACACCGTCGCCTCGTCGACCTGATCGTCGATGGGGAGGCGGACCGGGCCGGGCGGCTCATGCGCGACCACATCGCCAACAGCCTCACCGCCACGGCCATCAGCGCGCTCGAGGAACGCGAGAGGCGCTCCTGAGCCGTCCGCGGAACGCGCGTCACGGCACTGTCAGGAACCCCCTACGCTCACGAACACCTCTGTTCGCCATACCTCTCTCACGCTAGCTTTGGCGGCGCATCGGGGGCGGAACACCCGTTCCTCCCCGGCGGATTCGAGACGAGGTGCACATGAGACAGGCGCGATCGTTACTGGCGATGTGCGTGGCGCTGCCCGCCTTGGCGCTGAGCGCGCCGCACGCCGTCGCGGCCTCCCCGCAGACGCCGACGCAGGTACAAGCACAGGCACAGGCGCAGGCGCAGACCCCGACACAGACTCGGGCCGATTGTCCGAGCACCATGATCTTCGAGGTCGGCGGGCATCTCGACGGCGATGCCACGGTGTACGACCGCAGCAACGCCACGCTCCCCGAAGGCGTGGCGTACACGAAGATCCACTACTCGGCGTCGATCGCTCCCTACCCCGGCGACCCCGTGTCGTTGGACGACTCCGTGGCCGAAGGCATCGCCAAGCTCGACGCGGCCGTCGAAGAGTTCCACGGCACGTGCCCCGCCAGCCACCTCACCATCGCCGGCTACTCGCAGGGCGCCCTCGTCGCCGGCGACGAGCTGGCCGCCCTCTCCGGCAGCGATGCCGTCCCGCACGACCGGATCAGCGGAGTGCTCTACGGCGACCCCCGGCGTCCCGGTGCGGACGGCGGCCCCGGTGGCATCGAGACGAACCTGCCCACGTTCCTGCCCGGCATGACCATGAAGGGGCCGCGCGGCTTCGGCGACCTGACGGTCAAGGAGATCTGCCATACCAACGACGGCATCTGCTACTCCGAGAACATGATCAGGAACCCGGCATGCTTCGCCAATGGCGTGGTCGGATACTTCACCGGTGACCACGATTACGACATCGATCCGTATGCCGTCTCGGGCGGCGGCGACCAGCTCATCCGCCAGGCACCGAAGATTCCGCTCTGCCGCTCGGGGGCGCCGGCCCGGAGCTTGAACGGGGACCCCGACGCACTGTCCGGGAACGACCCCGAAGCGGGGCCGCGGCAGGCGGCGGAGAGGTACCGCACGGCGGTCGCACCGCTGTTGTCCGCCGACGTGCGTGGCCGACTGGCGCGCTTTCCCTGGCTCCCGTAACCGGCCGGCGGCGCGACAGCCGGCGGCGGACGTACTCCCGCTGATCTGTGTCAACTCGGCGCCGCTGGCGCATCGTTCGGCCTACAGTCCTGGGTAATCAGTGACGGGTGTATGGCAAAGGGGCCTGGTGTGATCGAGTTGGCCAATGTGATCAGGAACCTACGGCAGGAGCTGGAGCAGTCGATCACTGCGGCGGAGGGCGAAGCGCTGCGTTTTGAACTGGGGCCGATCGAGCTGGAGGTGTCGGTCGCGCTGGAGCGGACGGGGCAGGCGGGAGGCAAAGTACGTTTCTGGGTCGTGGAGTCGGGGGCGGAAGCGACGAGGGGCACCGTGTCGACCCAGCACCTCAAACTGACGTTGCAGCCGACCCTGAGCGGATCCGACGCCTCGCCGTTCGTCGCCGGTCCGGCTGAGGCCGACGAGCAGTGAACCCGGCCGTGGGCCGGACTTCGGAGCCCGAGGGGCTCCAGCCCGGGCGAGCGGTCCAGATCATCACCTCGCGCCGCGCGGGCGCGGGCCGGCGCGGATCGGGTTACCGCGTGAGCGCGGGGGTGGTGCTCACGGCCGCGCATGTGGTGGGCGACGCGACGTCCGTGCAGGTGCGGTTCGTCATGGAAGACGGCGGCGTACGGGAGGTGCCCGGCGAGCCGGTCTGGATGGACTTCGCTGTGGATGTCGCGCTGCTGGAGATCGCGGAGGGGCCGAGCGCCGGCGGCGGGTACGCCGCCGAGACGGCACCGGTGCGGTTCGGCCGCGTCGCGCGCGTGGTGGACTGCGAAGCGCTCGGCTTCCCGAGATTCAGGCTGCGGCGCGGCGTCGCGTCGCCGGGCAGCGATGTGCTCACCTCGTACCGGGATACGCACCACGCGCTCGGCCAGGCCGACCCGCTCGCGTACCTGCGTCGAGGCACCTTGGAGATCTCCAGGCTGCAGGCTCCGGAGTACGACCCCGATCCGAACCGTTCTCCCTGGGAGGGCATGTCGGGGGCCGCGGTGTGGAGCGGTGGGTGCCTGATCGGGATCATCAGTGAGCACCAGCGGTCCGACGGGCTCGGAAGGCTCACGGCAAGCCCGGTGAGCCTCTGGTACAAGTCCCTGACTCCGGAACGGATCGGCGAACTGGCCGACTTGACCGGCCTGCCGCTCGATCCCGACGGACTCGACGAGCTTCCGCGTTCCTCGGCCCCGCAACAGCCCGTCGGCCTGCCGGAGCTGCTGGGGGCCGCCGAAAAGCCGAACCTGAGAGCAGCGGCCGGGAAGTTCGTCGAAGCGGTCTACGGCCAGTGGGATGACGAGGAGCGGCGGCGCAGGGTGCACGACCCGCGTCCGCTCGCCGTACGCTACCGCCTCACCGACAGGCCGGTGTCCGATCACTGGGCCAACATCCGCAAGGCCCCGCCCGGAACGGACCCCGGCCCGCTCCCGCTGGCCGGCTGGCTCGGCGGCATCGTACGGAAGTATCTGTCCATCCCGTCCCGTCGACTGGTGGTGCTCGGCGCGGCCGGGTCGGGCAAGACGATTCTGACCATGCGCTTCGTGCTGGACTGGCTGGAAGCCCGCGTCCCCGGCCGGATACCGGTGATCTTCGGCCTGGTCTCCTGGAACCCGAAGACCACCTCCCTGCGCGACTGGATGCGCGATCAACTGGTACGCGACCATCCCGGCCTCGCGGCCCCGGACCCGGACGCACCGGAACGGGACCTGGCCCATGCCCTGATCGACGCGGACTGGCTGCTGCCTGTTTTCGACGGGTTCGACGAGATCGCGAAGGGGTTGCAGGACCGCGCGCTCACCTCGCTCAACGCCACGAAATTGCCGTTCCTGCTGACCAGCCGCCCCAAGGAGTACGCCCGTGCCGTGGCGGACTCCGACGTGCTCACCGGCGCCGCTGTCGTGGAGCTGGACGACCTGACCCTGAGCGACCTCGCCGACTACCTGCCTCGCTCCAGTCGACCCGGCGAGGGCGGCGGCCTGCACAACACGGTGTGGGCACCCGTCCTGGACGCCCTGCACGCACAGCCACGGAGCCCGGGTGCGGACAACCTCGCCAAGGTGTTCACCACCCCGCTGATGGTCGCGATGGCTCGCACCATCTACAGCGACACCGCCGGCCGCGAGCCTTCGGATCTCTTGGACACCACTGACTTCGATGGCCCCGATGCCCTGCGGAAGCACCTCCTGGCCGCGTTCACGCCCGCCGCCTACGATGACGGGCCGGCGGGCGACTCCCGCGGTTCCGGCCACCGCGGCCGGCGGAAGTGGGACCGGAATCGTGCCGAGCACTGGCTCGGCTATCTCGCCACACACCTCGTCCAACGCAGGACGTACAACCTCGCCTGGTGGCAGCTGGGCACCACCACCATCAGCCGGCCTGCTCGCATTCTCATGATCGCTTTCCTGGCCGCACTGTCCTTCGGGGTGCCGACCGCGATCGGCAACCTTCCCGTGGACCTGATCGGGACGCATTACGGACTCGGGTTCGCGGTCGAACGGGGGCTCGTGGTCGGGCTCTTGCACGGGCTCGTGGCCGGCCTCGGCTTCGGTTGCCTCTACGCGTTCGTTTCCCGGCGCGCCGAGGCGAAGCCGTCGCGCGTGCGCGTGAAGGTCTTCAGCAGGACGCGGGAGAATCGCGGGAGCTTCCTCCGCCGCTTCATGGTCGGTGTCGCCTTCGGTACGCCGGGTGCGCTCGCGCTGGTACTCGTGGACAGGGGAGTGGTCGAGCCGATCGGACTCGGGGACGGGCTCGACGGCGGGCCGGCGGGGGCGGTCCTGTTCGTGCTGGTGGTCGGGCTCGGGATCGGGCTGGTGCTGTCGATCATGGCCTGGCTCGAAGTCCCCAGCGAGATCACGGACACCGTCAGCCCCTCTGTCCTGCTGAACGAGAACCGCAGGAACGTGCTCTTCCAGATGCTCGTCTCGGGGCTGGTGTTCGGAATTCCGGCCGGAATCGGCGTCGGGCTCATGGACAGTCCGGCGCCCGGCCTCGGGGAGGGCCTTGTCGTCGGGCTCCTGGCCGGCCTGGTTTTCGCGGTCGAGGCGGCCTTCGCGGGCGGGTTCGGCTACGGGCTCAGCTTCACCGCCTGGGGGCAGTGGGTAGCGCTGTCACGCATCTGGCTGCCGCTGACCGGCCGGCTGCCCTGGGCGCTGATCTCCTTCCTCGACGACGCCTGCGAACGGGGTGTGCTGCGTCAGGCCGGTGCGGTCTATCAGTTCCGGCATGCCGAACTCCGGGACCACTTGGCCCAGACGTACTCGGCGCGCGAGCAGCAACGCACCAACACACCATCAAGAGCAACTGAGTTGGTAAGTGACGCGAGCGCCGGCCGGCCCGGTGATGAAGCTGGACCCGGACAGTGACAAACCCCGTACACGGCGGTTGCATCCTGTCTCATAGGCCCACACGTACACACGTACAACGGGGGAGGCAAGATGACGACTGGCAAGCGCATGCACCACCGGTACGGGATCGGGACGGGCCGGAGGCGCCGTCCCGCCCTGAACGGCCGAGTGGCCCGGGGAGCCGCGGGCTTGGTGACGGTCGCAGGGGTCACAGGCGGACTCGTGGGGGCGACGGGAGCCGGCCCGGCCGCCGCGGCCCCCGTCTCCCGCACGCTGAACTACACCTGTTCATTGCAGTCGGTCAGCCAGCACGCCGCGGTGACGATCGACGCGGACGTCACCAGGTCGGCCGTGGTGGGCAAGCCCACCCGCCGATTCGCGATCCACGCGAGGTCGCGGGTCAGCGGCGCCGGGACGAGCGGCCTGAACTGGATCGGCGTCAAAACCGTCGAAGGCCGGGTGGACGCGCGGGTCCATGTGACCGCGCCCCGGGACGACGCCGAGGTCGTCGTGCCGTTCACCGTGCCCAGGACCAGCGTCCCGGAGTCCGGCCCGTTCGACGTCAAGGGCGCCGGCTACGCACCGGCGCGTACCTTCCACCATCCGGGGAAGGCGAAGATCACCGTTGGTGACCTCACGCTGCATGTCGTCCCGAAGGACGCGGACGGCAAGGTGAACCCGGGCGAGACCGAGGTGCCGTGCACGCTGGACCCCGGCCAGAACGCGGTACTGGCGTCGTTCGACATCACTCGGTCAAAGGCGCCGTCCGGCTCGACACCCTCCGGAAACAACGACGGAAACAGCGGCGGGAGCGACGGTACGGCCCCCGCCGGCACCGCCCGGCCCGGCACCTCGGAGGGTGCCGGATCGGCGAACGACGGCACGCGCCGCCCGCCCGCGTCCGGCTCCGACAACGGATCGGACCCCGCCGACGCGGCACACGGAGCACGGGACCCGGCACGCCACAGCGACGACAGCGCGAAGGGAAACGGCACCACACCCGGCTCGGCCGCCCGCTCCGACGACCCCACCGACGACCCGTCCGTGCACGCCGCTCCGACCGCCGACCAGGACTCCAGTACTCCAGTCCTGCTCACCGCAGGCGCCGTCACCGTCGGCGCCGCTCTCCTCGTCGCCCTCGCCATCGCCTTCCGCATCCGCAAGGACGCACGGTGAACCACCCGGAAACTGGGCGGGGTTCGGCCCTGTCACCGCTCCTGGCCCGTTCCACGGGCTTGCGGTCCGGGCATCACGCCTCCCGTACGTCCCGCCGCAGGAGGTCCTCGTACGTCTCGCGGCGGACGACCTCGCGGGCCGTGCCGTGGTGGCAGAAGACGACGGGTGGGCGGCGGGCGCCGTTGTAGTTGTTGGCGAGGGAGTAGCAGTACGCGCCGGTGACCGGTACGGCGATGGCGTCGCCGACCCGGGGAGCGCGCAGCGGGACGTCGCGGATCAGGGTGTCGCCGGACTCGCAGTGCCGGCCGACCAGGTCGCAGGGCTCGCCGCCGCCCACGCGCGCGGCGACCGTGGCTTCGAAGCGCTGCCCGTAGAGCATCGGCTCCAGGTTGTCGCCCATGCCGCCGTCGACTGCCACCAGCGTGCGCGGGCCCGGCTTCACGGTCACCACGCGGTAGAGGGTGAGCGCGGCGCCGGCGACCAGGGAGCGGCCGGGCTCGATGATCAGGCGGGCGGTGGCCGGGAGCCGGGTGCGGGCCGCGTCGGTGAGGGTGCGGACGTACTCCTCGATGCTCGGCGGGCGGTCGTCGTAGGTGTAGCGCACGCCGAGGCCGCCGCCCAGGTCGTACACCGCGTGCTCGCCCAGCTCGCCGAGCGCCCCCAGCGCCTCCACGGCGCGCGCGAACGGTGCGGTGTCCAGCAGCTGTGAGCCGACGTGGACGTGCAGGCCCTCCAGGCGCAGCCGGTCGCTCGCCCGCAGCCGGGCGGCCGCGCGGACCGCGTCCGGGACCGCCAGGCCGAACTTGGAGCCGCGCTGCCCGGTGGCCATCGCCTCGTGCGTGTCCGCCTCGACCTCCGGGATGACGCGGAGCAGGACGCGCTGCTCGGCGCCCTTGGGTACGAGGCGTTCCAGGCGGTCGATGTCGTCCTCGTTGTCCACCACGACCGTCCCGGCGCCCGCCTCGACGGCCATGGCCAGTTCCTCGTCGGTCTTGGCGTTGCCGTGCACGACGATGCGGGCCGGGTCGGCGCCGGCGGCGAGCGCGGCGGCCAGCTCGCCGCCCCCGGCGACGTCGACCCCCAGCCCCTCCTCGGTGAGCACGCGGATCACCGCGGTGCAGGGGAACGCCTTGGAGGCGAAGGCGGCTTGGCTGTTCGGCCAATGGGCGGCGAGGGCCCGTACGTACTGCCGGGCGCGGTCGCGCAGGGCGGCCTCGTCGACGATCACGGCGGGCGTACCGAAGCGCTCGGCGAGGTCGGTCAGCCGGCAGCCGCCGACCACCAGCTCGCCGTCCCGGTCCAGGTGGGAGCCGGGCGGGAAGAGTCCTACGAGGTCGGCGGCGGGGGCCGGGGCCGGTCGGGCGGTCATGGTCACGGATGCGGCTCCTGTCACTGCGGCGGCGGGCTGCGCGGCTATCGTGGCAGCCCGCACGGGCCGGCACCCCGGCCGATCGACGCAGGAAACGAGGCCCCGGTTGTCCGATTCGACAAGGGTGACGACGGTGGCTTCCGGCTCGGCCTCCGGGCCCGCGTCCGGGCCTGCCTCCGCGTCGGCCGCCGCGCCCGCGTCGGTGCCGGCCGCCGCGTCGGGACCTGCGGTTCCCGGGCCCGTCGTCGCGTCGGGCGGGCCGTTGGGGGAGCGGGCCGCCGGCACGCTGCGGCTGCTCGTGGAGGGCGCGCCCGGCGTCCTCGTGCGGGTGCTGGCCGCGCCCGCGGGCCTGGACGCCCCCGTACGCGGCACGGTGATCCACGACCCGGGCGACCCGCTGCCGCCCTCGCCCGCCGCGGTCCTGCTGCTCGTCGGTACCGACGTGACGGACCCGGACGCGTGCGCGGTGCTGCGGCGGGCGGCGGCACTGGGGTTCGCCGCCGTCGTCGTCAAGCAGCGCGGCCAGGACCCGGCGCGGCTGGTCGAGGCGGCGGCCGGCTGCGGGATCGCGGTACTGGCGGCCGGGGACGCGGTGCCGTGGCGGCAGGTGGACGCGGAGCTGAGCTGCGCGCTCGCGGCGTACGGGATCGGCGGCGCGGCGGGCGCGTCACCGGCCGGCGGCGAGGAACTGTTCGCGCTCGCCGACACCCTCGCGGCCGTGGCCGGCGGCTCGGTGGCCATCGAGGACCTGGACCAGAACGTCGTCGCGTACTCCAAGGTTCCCGGCCAGCGCATCGACGCCCTGCGCGAGCGCGGCATCCTCCAGCGCCGGGTCCCCGACATCCCCGAACAGCGCCGCCAGTACCGCGAGGTGCTCGCCGCGCCGGGCGTCGTCCGCTTCCCGGCCGAGGGCGACGAGTTGGCGCGGGCCGCCGTCACCGTACGGGCCGGGGCGCTGCCGCTCGGCACGCTCTGGGCGATCGAACCGGCCGGCGGGCTGTCCGACGACGCCGCGGCGGCCCTCCAGGACGCCGCCCGGCTCGCCGCGCCGCACCTGCTGCGCGCACTGCACTCGCCGGAGACGGAGCGCCGACTGCGCCGGGACACCTTCCGCGCCGTGC
>NZ_JBEPFC010000036.1:0-50773 GCF_040301705.1 Streptomyces sp. NPDC000151
GCCACGCCCGGCGGTGACGCCGCCGGCGCTCGGCGCGGCCGCCCTACCAGGCGGAGCGCAGCGGCCACACCGTGAGCCGCTCGACGTGCATCCCGCCCTCCTCGGCGAAGGTGCCCAGGCCCGTGTCGGCCGGGTCGGGGAAGATCTGGTCGGTCAGACACACCGCGCCGTCGCCCGCGTACACCTCCACCGACGAGCGGTCCACGATCAGCCGCAGCCGCAGCACGCCGTCGGTGAGCGCGAAGGGGGCACGGTGCACGGCGGGGAACTCCGGCGCGAAGCCGACATCGCCGGACGCCGTGCGGTCCACGTACAGCTCGCCGTCTCCGGAGTCGTAGCCGATACGCGTCCGGTGCCCGCCCCCGGTCCGCACCTCCAGGCCGCACCGCCGCGCCCCGTCCGGCCGCAGCACCGCTTCGATCTCGTACGTCTGGCCTGCGTCCCGCAGCAGCCGGGTGGCGCCCGCCCGCACCCGGCGGCCGGCGATCCGCAGCGCCGGGCTGCGGCGCAGCGTGGCCAGCTCGGCGACCGGCTGCTGGACGAGTTCGGCGCCGCCGTCCGGCGCGGCCCGCAGGCCCAGTTCGCGGGGGAAGCCCATCGCGCTGCGCCACGGGCTGGTCGGGATCTTCTCGCCGTACAGCCAGTTGTTCATCCAGGCGACCAGGACGCGGCGGCCGCCCGGTGCGTCGTTGTACGTGACGCCCGCGTACGCGTCGGCGCCGTGGTCCAGCCAGCGCGGCGCGTCGTGCGGGTCGGCGGTGAAGCGGGTGCCGTCGAAGTCGCCGGTGAAGTACTGCCCGGCCGAACCGCCCGCCGGGCCACCGGGGTTGAGGTTGACGATCAGCACCCACTTGCGGCGTGCCGGGTCGTCGCCCACGGGCAGCTCGAAGAGGTCAGGGCACTCCCACACGCCGCCGGTCGCCGCGCTCGGCCCGAAGTCGCTGCGGTGCGTCCAGGACTTGAGGTCGGGTGAGGTGTAGACGCTGATGCGGTGCTCGGCGGAGAGCGCGAGGACCATCACCCAGCGGGCGGTCGGCGCGTGCCAGAAGACCTTGGGATCACGGAAGTTGTCCGAGCCGATGTCGAGGACGGGATTGCCCGCGTACCGCTTCCAGGTTGCCCCGTCGTCGATGCTGTAGGCGAGCGACTGCCGCTGCCCGCCGGTCGCCTTGACCATGCTGGTGTAGATCGCGACGAGCGGCGGATTCGCCGCGGTGCCCAGGCCGCTGGTGTTGTCGCGGTCGAAGACGGCGCTGCCGGAGAACACCATCTCCTCGTCCGTCTGCGGGATGGCGACCGGCTGCTCCTCCCAGTGCAGGAGGTCGGTGCTGACGGCGTGGCCCCAGGACATGTTGCCCCAGGTCGCGCCCGAGGGGTTGTACTGGAAGAAGAGGTGGTACTTGCCGTTGTGGTGGATCAGCCCGTTGGGGTCGTTCATCCAGTTCTCGGCGGGGGAGAAGTGCACCTGCGGGCGGTAGGTCTCGTCGTACGCGCGCGGCGCGGCGGCCGTCGCCGGGGCGGTGGACCAGGCGCTCAGCGCGCCGGTGCCGGCGAGGGCGAGCGCACCGGCGAGGACGGTGCGGCGGGCGGGGTGGCGGTGCGGGGTGTCGGGCATGGGAGTGCCTCCGGTAGGGCAGCGCGGCCAACTGGCCTGCATGCGGGGCAGGGAATGGCGGGTGAGTCCCGCGCGTCCACGGCTCCCGACGAACCGGACGGCTGGGGTGACACGTTCGTACGCGGCCGCCGCCGACATGGCGACCGCGGCAGACTGTAGAAGGCGCGCCCGCGGTTGTCCAGGGGGCTTGGGGGGTCTTAAGGGGCTTGGGGGCCTCTGACGATCAGCGGGGCGGGTCGGCGGGGCACCCGCACGACGTGCGATGCACCAGCGTCGGCTCCAGCAGCACGGTCCGCTTCGCGCCGCCCGGGTCCGCGATCCGGTCGATGAGCATCCGTACGGACTTGGCGCCGATCTCCTCGACCGGCTGGGCGATGGCCGTCAGCTGCGGCTGCAGCAGATCGGCCCACTCGAAGTCGTCGAAGACGCTCAGGGCGATGTCCTGCGGCGCCTTCAGGCCCAGCCGGGACAGCGCCCGCAGCACGCCGAGCGTCATGTGGTTGTTGCCCACCACCAGCGCGGTCGGCGCGTCCTTGCCGCGCAGCAGCCGCTCGGTGACCTGCTGCGCCATGTACGCGTGGCTGTGCCCGGCCACCACCAGCTCCTTGGCCGGGTCCAGGCCCTGCCGCTTCATGCCGCGCTGCCAGCCGCGCACCCGCTCCGAGCTGGTACGGATGCCGCGCCGCCCGGCGACCATGCCGATCCGGGTGTGGCCGAGGTCGGCGAGGTGGTCGACGAGGCGGGCGGTGGACTCCACGTTCGCCGTGCCGATCTGGTCGAAGGCGGCGGAGGCGCAGCGGTCGATCAGGACGGTGGGCAGGCCGGTGTCGGTGAGGTACCGCAGCGCGGCACTGCGGGGGCCGGCCGCGGTCGCCAGCAGCAGCCCGTCGACGCGGCGCTGGTGGAGGTTCTGCACGACCCGCAGCTCCTCAGCCGGGTCGTCGTGGGTGTCGGCTATCAGCAGCGTGTAGCCCGCGGCGCGGGCGGTGGCGTCGATCGCCGAGACCATGTCCGCGAAGTGGAAATTGGTGACCGCCGACACCGCGAGGCCGAGCGTCTTGGTGCTGGAGGTCACCAGCGAGCGGGCGATGGTGTTGGGGATGTAGCCCGTGCTGCGCATGGCGGCGTGGACCTGGTCGCGGGTCTCCTCCTTGACGAACCGGGTCCCGTTGATCACGTGGGACACGGTCGAGACCGAGACCCCGGCCCGACGTGCCACGTCGGCCATGGTCGCCATGCGTGCCTCCTCCGGTCTGCCGTCCCCGTGATCGTACGTGAAGCGGTCTCCGAGAAAAGCGCTTGCGCAAACGCTTGCGCGAAATCGTTCGAGCGGTCACGATGCCGTACCGGGCGGTCGCATCCCGACCGGACGCCCCGGCACCCAGCGTCGCGTGCCGAGGTTTCCGTGGCCGCCCCCTCCGGCTGCCGTGCGACGCGGCACCGGCTCCCGCCGCCCGTCCCGCCGACGGACGCCAGGCGGCGGGAGCACCGCACGCCCCGGTCCGCCGGACGACCGGACCGGGACGTGCGGGCGCAACCGGTACCAGCTGACCCCGCGTCAGCCCACCTGAAGGAGAGCTGCCTTGGCCCGCACCGACACCGTCCTCCCACCCGAACCGGGCGCACCGCCGCGCAAGCGCGGACGGGCCGCGGTCATCGGCGCGTCCGCCGTCGCCGCGCTCGGCGGCTTCCTCTTCGGCTACGACACCGGGATCATCTCCTCGGCCCTGCTGTACATCGCCCCGGAATTCCACCTCAGCTCCGGCATGCAGCAGGTCACCGTGGCCTCCCTGCTGCTCGGCGCGATCGTCGGCGTACTGGTCAGCGGCGCGGTCACCGACGCCGTCGGCCGTCGCCGCACGCTGCTCAGCGCCGCCGGCATCTTCACCGTCGGCGCCCTGGGCTGCGCCGCCGCACCCAACGACGCCGTACTGATCGGCGCCCGCTTCGTCCTCGGCCTCGCCATCGGCACCGCCTCGCTCGCCGTGCCCGCCTACATCGCCGAGATCGCGCCCAAGGAGAGCCGCGGCAAGCTGGTCTCGCTCAACCAGCTGATGATCACCGTCGGCATCTTCGTCTCCTACCTCGTCGGCTACGCCTTCGACGACTCGCACGGCTGGCGCTGGATGCTCGGCCTCGGCGCCGTGCCGTCCCTGCTGATGTTCGCCGGCGTACTGCGGCTCTCCGAGAGCCCGCGCTGGCTGCTCACCCACGGACGCCCCGACGAGGCCCGCGCCGTGCTGTGCCGCACCCGTACCGCCGAGGAGGCCGAGCGCGAGGTCCGCGAGATCGAGGCGCTGGCCGCCCAGGAGTCGAAGATCGGCTACCGCGACCTGCTGCGCCCCGCCATGCGCCCGGCCGTCATGCTCGGCGTCGTCGTCGCCGCCACGAACCAGCTCGTCGGCGTCAACGCGGTGATCTACTACGCGCCCACCATGCTCAAGCAGGCCGGTTTCGCCAGCTCCGCCGCGATCCTCTCCTCGCTCGGCATCGGCCTGGTCAACATGGTCCTCACCGGCATCGCGCTGCTCCTCGTCGACCGGGTCGGCCGCCGCCCGCTGCTGCTCGGCGGCACCGGCGTCGTCGTCCTCGCCCTCGCGCTGCTCGGCGCGCTCTACCTCTTCGGCGGCGGACAGCCCGCGAACAGCGGCCTGCTGGTCGCCGGACTCTGTCTCTACATCGGCGCCTTCGCGCCCAGCCTGGGCCTGGCGATCTGGCTCATCAACAGCGAGATCTTCCCCACCGCGGCCCGCGGCAAGGCGTCCTCCTTCGGCAACGTCACGCACTGGGGCCTGGACTTCGCCATCTCGCTCACCGTGCTCACCACCATCCAGGCCCTCACCCCGACCGGCCTCTTCTGGCTCTACGCGGTCTTCGGCCTCCTCGGCGTCGGCTACCTGTACCGGAAGCTGCCCGAGACCAAGGGCCGCAGCCTGGAGGACATCTCGGCCTCCCTGCGCGGCGAGCGCGCAGCGGCCTGATCACACCGCCGCGCGCGGCGACTGCGGGCACTCCGCCCACAAGTCGCCGCGCGCGGCGAACACGTTGGTCGTTGACCCTTCCCACTCCTTACCCACAAGGTGAGTAGGAGCCTGTGGCCGATCCGCGGCCAGGGGCGGGGCCATGTGGCCCCACCGTCCATCCGCACCGCTTCCGTGGGAGAGCTGTCGTATGAGCCACCTTTCCGAGCATCTGCGCCAGGCCACACCCGTCGTCGCCGAGCGCGGCGAGGGCGTCCACCTTTTCGGTACGGACGGCCGCCGCTATCTGGACTTCACCGCCGGCATCGGCGTCACCAGCACCGGCCACTGCCACCCCCGCGTGGTCGCCGCCGCCCAGGAACAGGTGGCCACCCTGATCCACGGCCAGTACACGACCGTCATGCACCAGCCGCTCCAGAAGCTGGTCGCACGGCTCGGCGACGTACTGCCCCAAGGGCTCGACAGCCTCTTCTTCGCCAACTCCGGGAGCGAGGCCGTGGAAGCCGCGATGCGGCTCGCCCGGCAGGCCACGGGGCGGCCCAACATCGTCGTCTGTCAGGGCGGTTTCCACGGCCGCACGGTCGCCGCCGCCTCCCTCACCACCTCCGGCACGAAGGTCCGCACGGGCTTCGGCCCGCTGATGAGCGGCGTGCACGTCGCGCCCTTCCCGAACGCGTACTACTACGGCCGCCACTACGGCTGGGACGAGGAGGCCACCACCCGTTTCGCGCTGCGCGAGTTCGACCACCTCCTGCAGACCGTCACCGACCCCTCCGACACCGCCGCGATCATGGTGGAGCCGGTGCTCGGCGAGGGCGGCTACGTCCCCGCCAACAGCGCCTACCTGCAGGGCCTGCGGGAGCGCGCCGACCGGCACGGCATCCTGCTGATCCTGGACGAGGTGCAGACCGGCGTCGGGCGCACCGGCCGCTTCTGGGGCCACGACCACTTCGGCGTACGGCCCGACATCGTCATCACCGCCAAGGGCCTGGCCAGCGGCTTCCCGCTGTCCGGCATCGCCGCCCCCGAGGCGGTGATGGCCAAGGCCCGGCCCGGCTCGCAGGGTGGCACGTACGGCGGCAACGCGGTCGCCTGCGCCGCGGCCCTCGCCACCCTCGACGTGGTCGAGGACGAGGGGCTGGTCGGCAACGCCGCCACGATGGGCGCCCGGCTGCGCAGCGGCCTGGAGGACGTCGCCGCCAAGCACCCCGCCATCGGCGACGTACGGGGGCTCGGCCTGATGCTCGCGAACGAGTTCACCACCGAGGACGGCGAACCGGACCCGAAGACCGCGACCCGCGTCCAGCAGGCCGCCGTCGAGGAGGGGCTGCTGCTCCTGACGTGCGGCCCCTGGGGCAACGTCGTCCGGCTGATCCCGCCGCTGATCGTGACCGAGCAGCAGATCGACGAGGGGCTGCGGGCCTGGTCCGCCGCCGTCCAGGCGGGCTGCGCCGACCGCTGAGGCGCCGCCCGGACCGGCCGGCCCCGCACGGCAGGGGGCCGGCCGCCCGTACCCGTTCCGCGTACCGATCCGCCGGGAGGCACCGCTCATGACCACGACCACCAGCACCCAGCCGTCGGGCTCCCCGGACGCACCGCGCTCCGGCATCCGCGTCGTCGACGCCGTCCCCAAGCAGCTCTTCATCGACGGCCGGTGGCAGGACGCGGCCGGCGGCCGCACGCTCCCCGTGGACGACCCCGCCACCGGCCGCGAGCTGTGCCAGGTCGCCGACGCCGCGGCCGGGGACGGCCGGCGCGCCCTGGACGCCGCGGTCGCCGCGCAGAAGGACTGGGCGGCCACGGCCCCGCGCGCCCGCAGCGAGATCCTGCGCCGCGCCTACGAGCTCCTCATCGAGCGCAAGGAGGACCTCGCCCTCCTGATGACCCTGGAGATGGGCAAGCCGCTGGCCGAGGCGCGCGGCGAGGTCGGCTACGCGGCGGAGTTCTTCCGCTGGTTCTCCGAGGAGGCCGTCCGCATCGACGGCGGCATGTCGCGCACGCCAGACGGCGCCAACCGCGTCCTGGTGATGCGCCAGCCGGTCGGCCCGTGTCTGCTCATCACCCCCTGGAACTTCCCGCTGGCGATGGGCACCCGCAAGATCGGCCCGGCGGTCGCGGCCGGCTGCACGATGATCCTCAAGCCGGCCCCGCAGACCCCGCTCTCCAGCCTGGCGCTGGCCGCGATCCTCACCGAGGCGGGCCTGCCGCCCGGCGTCCTGAACGTCGTCACCACCACCGACGCGGCTGGTGTCGTCGAGCCCCTGCTGCGCAGCGGCGACATCCGCAAGCTGTCCTTCACGGGCTCCACCCAGGTCGGCCGCATCCTCCTGGCCCAGTGCGCGGACACCGTCGTGCGGACCTCCATGGAGCTGGGCGGGAACGCGCCGTTCCTCGTCTTCGCCGACGCCGACCTGGACAAGGCGGTGGACGGCGCGATGGTCGCCAAGATGCGCAACATGGGCGAGGCGTGCACCGCGGCCAACCGCTTCTTCGTGCACCGCTCGGTGGCCGACGCCTTCGCCACCCGGCTGGCCGAGCGGATGGGCGCCCTCACCGTCGGCCCCGGTACGCAGGACGGCACCGATGTCGGCCCGCTGATCGACGCGGCCGGCCGGAACAAGGCCGCCGACCTCGTCCAGGACGCCGTACAGCGCGGCGCCAAGGCCCTGATCGGCGGTGAGGCACCGGACGGCGCGGGCTATTTCTACCCGCCCACCGTCCTCACCGACGTGCACCCCGACTCGGCGCTGATGTCCACCGAGATCTTCGGCCCGGTCGCCGCGATCCTCACCTTCGACGACGAGGACGAGGCGGTCGGCGCCGCCAACGACACAGAATGGGGACTGGTCGGCTATCTCTTCACGGAGAACCTGGACCGCGCGCTGCGGGTCGGTGAACGCCTGGAGACCGGCATGGTCGGCGTCAACACCGGGCTGGTCTCCAACCCGGCCGCGCCCTTCGGCGGCATCAAGCAGTCGGGGCTGGGCCGCGAGGGCGGCCGGGCCGGCATCGAGGAGTTCCTGGAGATCAAATACCTGGCCATTCCGGCCGGCCCGGGCTGACCGGCCACCGCTGCTCCGTTCGGTCTGATGTGCTACTGCAATCAGGCGGTCCCGGTTTCGGCAGGGTGGCGAACGGGTCGTGGCCGGTGATTCTCCCAGAGAACAAGCCACCTCCTCATGGGAGAAAACATGTCCATCCGTACCGCCCTCGTGGCGACCGCCCTGGCCGCCGCGACGGTCCTCGGCGGCGCCGCCACCGCCGTGGCCGACTCCGAAGCGGAAGGCTCGGCCTACGGCAGCCCGGGCGTCCTCTCGGGCAACGTCATCCAGGTGCCGGTGCACGTTCCGATCAACGTGTGCGGGAACAGCATCAACGTCATCGCACTGCTGAACCCCGCGTCGGCCACCTGCGTGAACGACGGCCACGGCCATCACCACCACGACAACCACCACTGGAACCACTGAGCGGTCGCCGAACCGCGCCGCACCCGCCGCCGGGCCCCTGGGTCCGGCGGCGGGTGCCGTGGTGAACGAGGCGTCTCGGTGGTGTGTCGGTCAGGGCAGGATCTCGACGTACCCCTCGGTTCCGTGCACGCGGATCCGCTGCCCGTCCCGGATCAGCCGGGTCGCTTGCTCCACGCCCACGACAGCCGGCAAGCCGTACTCCCGGGCGATCACCGCGCCATGGGTCATCAGACCGCCCACCTCCGTCACCAGGCCCGCGATCCCGACGAACAGCGGCGACCAGCTGGGGTCCGTGAAGGTCGTGACCAGGATGTCGCCCGCCTCGAGATCGGCCTTCGCCATGTCGAGAATGACGCGGGCCCTTCCCTCGACGGTCCCGGCGGAGACCGGCAGGCCGATCAGGGCGCCGGCCGGCGCGTCGTCGCGCCGGTACGCCCCGGTGACGGCCTCGCCGTCCGAGGTGAGCACCCGGGGCGGGGTGAGCGCCTGGTACGACCGGAAGGCGTCCTTGCGCTGCTGGATGAGCCGGCCGTCCACCTGGTTCGCGCGCACGGCGTCGTGGCACTCCTGGAACGTGAGGTAGAAGATGTCCTCCTGCTCGGGAAGCACGCCTGTCTGCACGAGGCGCTCGGCCTCCGCCAGCAGGGCCTGCTTGTAGACGAAGTAGCGGCTGACGATGTTGTACTTCGGGTACTCCCGGTAGCCGATGAAGGTCCGGACCCGGTCGATCATCCGCTTGGTCTCGTCGGCCTTCCGGTCCCCGTCCGGCAGGGCCCGCAAGCGTGCCAGCACGTCCTGTTCCTTCTGCCGCGCCTTCTGCCGCCCCTGCTCGAAGCGCCGCTCGGCGGCGCCCGGCTCGGAGTTCCTGACATTGTCGAGGATCACGGGCACGAGCGTGGTGGGGCGCTCGCGCCACCGCGGCCTCGTGATGTCGATCTCGCCGGCACAGCGCATGCCGTACCGGTCGAGGTAGCCCTCGATGGCGTCGCGGGCTTCGGTCCCGCCCGGGAGCTTCGCCAGCTCGTCCAGGAAGGCGTTCTCCTCGGCGTACTCGGCGTCCTCGACGCCCCGCAGGAACGCCACCACCTCCGGATGCGGGCGGATCACATCCGCGACGTCGAGCAGCGCCAGCCCCATCTCCGAGGTGACATTGCCGGGGGCGGACAGCGTGAGCGTGTCAGCCGCGTTCTTCTCGCCCAGCCACTCCCGCAGCTTGTCGTTGAGCCACCACGTGGCCTCCATCCCCGCCATGATCGCCTGCATGCTCAGCGGATCACTGAGGATCCGCTTGTGCTCCTCGAAGGCCTCCAGCAGGAAGTCGAACAGCGCCGGCCCGGTCTTCGTCCGGATGTCGCGCTCCAGGGCGGCGAGGGAGGCCCGGCTGCGCTCGATCAGCTCGGTGACGAGGGCCGGATCGGTCTCGACCGGGGCGGACGCGCCGCCGGTGGGGGCACCTCCCCGGCCCCCCGGGCCCGGGGGAGGCCCGCCGGGAGCCGCGTCCGGGAGCGACGGGACGAAATCGTCGCGGGCGAGGACAGTTTCCAGCGCGTCCCTGACCAGCGGGTCGCCTTTCCCCATGATGTCCAGCAGGGCGGTGCGGCTCGCGGGCGATGCCAGGCGCCGGGTGACGTCGACGAACAGCCTCCCGCCGGCCTCGTGCATCGGCACCATGGCCGTCAGCTGCCACATGGAGAACCCCAGAGGCCGCATGGGGTCGGTCATCATCTGCTGGTGACCGACGGAGACGTAGACGTGATTCTCCTGGCCGTCGGCCTCGGGAATGGGGAACAGCGTCGTGATCGGCCGGCTCTGGACGATCTGGAAGTCGTCGTCGACCAGGCACCATTCGATGTCCTGCGGGCGGCCGAAGTGCGCTTCGATCCGCCGCCCGAGCCGCACGAGCCGCACGACCTGCGCATCCGTCAGCGCCGGCTGCTCCTGCCGCCGCGCGTCGATCGCCACTTCCTGCGTACCGCCGGCCGGCAGGGCGCGGACGGCACGCTGCTTGGCGGCGATCGTCCTGGCGACGACCTGGCCGTCGCGCACCGTGAAGACGTCCGGGTTCACCAGGCCGGAGACCAGAGCCTCACCGAGGCCGAAGCCGGCGTCCACGGTGGCGACCTTCCGGTTGCCCGTGACGGGGTCTGCCGTGAACAAAATGCCGGCCGCATGGGGGAGGACCATCCGCTGCACGACCACGGCCATGTGGACCGTACGGTGGTCGATGCCGTTCCGCCCGCGGTAGGTCACGGCCCGCTCGGTGAACAGCGAGGCCCAGCACCGGCTGACGTGCTGGAGGATCGCCGCCGGCCCCACGACGTTGAGGTACGTGTCCTGCTGGCCGGCGAAGGAGGCCGTCGGCAGGTCCTCCGCCGTCGCGCTGGACCGGACGGCGTAGGCGGCTTGCTCGCCGTGTCGGGCGAGCGCGCGGGTGATCGCCGCCGCGAGATCCTCCGGGATGGCGATTTCCTCGATGGTCCGGCGAATCTGCGCGCTGAGCGTGCGGATCGCCTCCCGGTCGCCCTCGTCCCCCTCGCCGGCAAAGCGAGTCACGCGCGACAGCTGATCGAGCCGATCGCCGATCGACGGCGCCTCCGCCATGATCCGCCGGAAGGCGTCCGTCGTCACACAGAAGCCGTCCGGCACGCGGATGCCGTCGATCCGCGACAGCCCGCCCAGGTGCGCGCCCTTGCCGCCGACGACCGCGACCTGCGTCTCGTCGACGTCCTGAAGATCCAGTACGTACTGCTCCAGCACTGCTCATGCCCCGTTTCCGCAGGTTGTGGCCTCGGCCGACGATTCTGCGGCACGCCCCGGGTCTTGCCGCAAGCCCCCCAGTGCGCTATAGCTTAAGAGTGGCAAGGAGAGCGCTCTCCTTGCCTTTTGCTCTACCGCCCTCGAACGCGGTGGCTCGCCACACCGAACCATGCGGCCGAGCCCCGAACGGTCAGCAGGACGAAGACCGCGACGCATCCGACGACGGCGAGAGCCGACGTCAGGTAGACGGCGGTGTACGCCCACTGGGGATACAGCTCGTCGACCCCCGGGAACATGTCCCGGTACCGTCCCCCGCCGCCCATGCTCTCCCTGAGCCGTTCCGAGCTGGCTGCGAGCTGTTCCAGCGTGGCTTGTGTCGTCATGGTCACGAAGGCCCGGGCAGTGGCCAGCGGCGCGAGCAGCCCGACGACGACGAGCGTGACGACGCGGGCGCGCGGCCGGGGCAGCCGGAGCGCGAGCGCCAGGCCGGCCAGCGTCGCGGCCATGGCCCCCAGCGCCACGACCACGATGGCGGTCGGCCCCACGGCGCTCCTGGGAAGGCTGGGGAATGCCACTCCGACGCCGTACTTGGCGGTCTGCTCCCGAACGGTCCGCATGTAGTCGTCGAGGTGTCCCAGGATCGCCTGGTACGTCAGGACCTCCACGACGGCACCCACGACCGCGAGGACGGCCAGACACATCAGTACGGCCATGGCCGCCGTGACGGCGGCCGGCCGGCGGACGCGCGGGAGCGGTGACTGAGGCTGGGGCTGTTGGGGCTGATAACCGTACGGCGAGGACGGATAGCCGTACGGCGAAGGCGGGTAGCTGGGCGGCTGGGGCAAGTGACCGGACGGGGGCGGCACCTGGCCGACCGCCGGGGGAGGCGGTGGCTGCACGGGCGCGGGCACGGGCAGGGGCTGCGGATGCTGCCGGGCCGGACGGGATTCGCGGAAGTACCCGTGGGAGGCGGGCAGCGCCAGCAGGGTGAGCGAGGCGACCGTCAGCACCAGCATCCCGCTGGTCACGACGCGGGTCATGCCGCCGTACCACGGCACGGAGTCAGTGGCGCTCACCGCCAGGAGCGCGATGTCGAAGCAGCCGGACAGTCCGCCGACCACCCACGTCAGTACCCGGGCCGGTTGCCTGCCCCGCCCGTCGAGGAACGCCAGCAGCGCGCAGCCGGCCCCGAACACGATGGTGAGCAGGGCGAACGTGACCAGCCCCGCCGCGGCGAGCGTGCCCGCCGACTCGTCGCCCGCCCGCTCGCTCCGGTAGTGGCTGAACTCGGGAGCGGCGAAGAGCGTGCCGATCGCGGACACCAGGGCCAGCGCCGCCACCCCGGCGAACAGATAGCTCGCCGCGAACACGGTGCCCGGAGGCGTCGGCCGCGGTCCCTGTCTCATTGTGGTCACCGGTCAGGCCCCCGTCGGATCGCTCGCCCGACGGCGGCGCAGCAGCACGGCGCCCGCCACGAGCCATGCCGCGAGGGGCAGGGCCGCGAGCGCGTAGAACAGCGGCTTCGACGTCGCCGGTGTGGGTTCGGCGTAGGCCTCGGGCAAGGGTCTGGAGGTGGTCAGGCCGCCGAGCCACACCTCGCGTTTCGTCCCGCTCGGTGCGTACAGCGCGTCGCGCGCCGAAGTCGCCAGCCGGGGGTGGTCCTTGGCGAACGCGGCGGCGCTCAGCTTGTTCTGCGCGATGCGGGTGAAGTCCACGCCGCCGTAGACGTAGGTCCGGGTGTAGACGGTGTTGCCTTTGGTGGTGGTGTGCTTGACCTTGAACTCGCCGTTCTTGTACGAGCGGACGTAGCGGTCGAAGACCTCGCGGGGCGTCCAGTTCTTCCGGGAGGCCCAGCGGCTGATGTCGCCCTTGCCGATCACGTCGGAGTACGCGGTGTGCTTGGTGGCGCCGCGCTTGCGGAACCACTCCGCGGCGACCCGGCTGGCGTAGACCCGGCGCAGGTCGGCGTACTCGGGCGCGTGGTTCACCGCGTGCTGGACCCGCGGCAGGATCGTCGTGCGGTACAGGTCCTCGTTGTGCCGGGTGGCCGCGTCGTCCCGCTGGACGCACGTCGCGGCGCCCTGGGCCTTGACGACGTCCGACTCCATCTTCACCCGCAGGGGCGCGTCCAGGATGTACAGCTCGTTGCCGTTGTCGCGGACGGTGGCCCTGCCGGGGACGATCCACTGCCGCATGGACAGGCAACTGGCGTCACCCCGCAGGGAGTTCCAGAACTTCCGGCCGCCGGCGGTGTCGGGATGGATGAACTTCGCGACCGACTTCTTCATCGCGAGGTCGGCCTCCAGCAGCACCCGTCCGGCGTCCGTCTTCCCGAACTCGGCGTCGATGATCCGGTCGGGTTCGTCGGGATTGAGGTTCACGGTGAAGGCGGACGGTGGCAGCGCCAGCCAGACGAAGAACGCGTCGGAGGCGAGCCGGGCCGCGCGCCGGCCGCCGAAGGACCGCTCGTCGGTGGTCAGCTTGTCGGCCTTGAAGCCGTACTGCACGCCGGAGCCGTTGTGGTACGTGTCGGACACGTAGCGCAGCTCCAGTGTGGAGAAGTCGACGCCGCCGAGATCGCGTCGGCCCATCGCCGGGGCGTCACCGTTCTCGGCGAGATCCTCGGCGTGCCAGTCCTCGGTCAGCCCGGCCCGGATCGCGTCCTCCAGCGAGTCGGCCGAACCCTCCAGCGCCTCGGTCATCGAACTGTCGGCCGGCAGCTGTCCGGGGGCGGCCAGCACGTCCGGCGCGGCCGCGTCACCGGCCGGCCCGCCGCGTGGCCCGCCGGACGGGCCTTGCGGGGTCGGGACGCCGCCTCCGCCCTGGGCGGGGGGTGGCGTGCCGCCGGCGCCGGGGGTGGGTTGCGGGGTGCCACCCGAGGACCCAGGCGTCACCCGCTGTCCGAGCGCGGGGAAGTACCGGACGTCCGACCGAACACCGAACCGCGCCGCCAGCTCCTTGATCATCTCGACCGACTCCGCGGTGGGCCGCTCGCCGAACACGGTGATCAGGCGGCAGCCGGTCGCCTTGGCGATCTTCATCAGATCCTCGAACTGCTTCCGGCCCTCGTCGGTGAAGACATCCGCGCCGGACTTCATCTCCACGATGACCTTGAGCTTCTCGAAATCCGCGGCGTCGAGCGGGCGGTCGTCCTTGTGCAGCCCCAGGCCCCTGAGCTTCGGCAGCAGCTTTCTGGGCACCCTCTTGCCGTACTTCCAGGCGCCCCGCTGGTCCAGCCCTTCCTTCTGGAGGTACTCCCGCTTGACCAGCGGCTCGAACCCATCGCCCTTGTGCTTGCTGTTGAACGCATTGATGTAGCCGGCGCGCCACTGCTTCCAGTCCGGAACCGCGGTGCCCTCTTTCTGCACCTTCCAGTGGGCGAACATGAACTTCTTGGTGCCCCAGACGTACTTGCCGGGGGCGTCGAGGCTGTTCAGTACCCGGTCGGACGGCTCATCGATGTCGCTCAGTACGCCGGGCTCCCGGAAGACCTCCTTCTCGAAGATCTTCCGGAACTTCTGCCACGTCATGCCGCCCTTGTTGTACATCTTCCACCGGGCGAACATGTGCTGCCAGGTGCCCCAGTCGTAGTCGTCCTTGCCCCCGATCGGGCGCAGGTCCGCCTCTTTGGGCTCGGGGATCGCCTTGAGGTCGTCGGCGTTCGTGTACTGATAGACGCCCCTCACGTACGTGTCGGCATTCCACTCCACGCCCGGGAGCGGGATGTCCGGAGCGGCGACGGCCGGCGTGGACGGGGCCACGAGAGCGATCAGGCTCAACGCGGTGGCCGGCGTGAAGGTACGGATTCTGAGGAGCGCTAAAGGCGTCGACACCCCGTTATTGTCTGGACTCGGTCAATAAGGGTCAAGGAGTCGCCCCGGGTGCGGAAAAGGGCGGGCGGAAGCTCGTACACCGGCGGAAATGCGGGCGTTTGCCGTACGGCGGGTGGTGGTACCCCTGTGGCGCACGCCCGGCGGCCCGCCGGGCCCGGACGCCCGGCGCCCCCGCCGGGCCGGCAGAAGACCGTCGAAGGAGACAGTGCCGTGGCCTCGAAAGCCGACTCGCAGCTCACCTATACGGTCCCGGGCATGAGTACCTCCGAGGGTTCGGAGGTCATCCAGCTGCTGCGGATGCGGCTGCACGCGCTCAACGACCTCGCCCTCACGCTCAAGCACGTCCACTGGAACGTGGTCGGCCCGCACTTCATCGCCGTGCACGAAATGCTCGACCCGCAGGTCGACGCCGTACGCGACATGATCGACACCACCGCCGAGCGCATCTCGACGCTGGGCGGCGAGCCCGCCGGTACGCCCGGCGTCATGGTCGCCGAGCGCACCTGGGAGGACTACGCCATCGGGCGGGCCGAGTCGATCGAGCACCTGGGCGCGCTGGACGTGGTGTACACGGGCATCATCGAGGACCACCGCGAGGCGGTGCGCGCCACCGACGAGCCCGACCCGATCACCCAGGACATGCTCATCGAGCAGCTGCGCAGCCTGGAGCTGTTCCAGTGGTTCATCCGGGCGCACCTGGAGAACTCCGGCGGCAAGCTGAGCACGGCCCGGCAGACCAGCGAGACGGACGCGGCGCGGGCGGCGGGCCGACAGGCTCGCCAGCAGCCCTGACGCTCCGCGAACCGGACGGGAGAGAGACCGTCTGAATCGTTTTTGCGCCGCGCCCGGCGAAGTGTTGCCGGGCGCGGCGCTTTGTGTGGACGCCCCCTTGACGCTTTCTGCTTCGGCGGCCTAACTTGGGCGCACTGAAACGATTCAAAAAGTTTCGCCACCGTACACCGCCGAGGTGATCCATGCGCACGCCCGACCCGTCCGCCGTGAAAGCCGCCCTGAAGGCCCAGGTGATCGAGACCCCGTCCTGGGGTTACGGCAACTCCGGCACCCGCTTCAAGGTGTTCGCGCAGCCCGGCGTCCCCCGCGACCCCTACGAGAAGCTGGACGACGCCGCGCGGGTGCACGAGTTCACCGGCGTCGCCCCCGTGGTCTCGCTGCACATCCCGTGGGACACCGTCGAGGACTACGGGAAGCTCGCCGAGTACGCGGCCGAGCGCGGCCTGACGCTCGGCGCGGTCAACTCCAACACCTTCCAGGACGAGGACTACAAGCTCGGGTCCGTCACCCACCCCGACCCGGCCGTCCGCCGCAAGGCCACCGACCACCTCCTCGCCTGCGTCGACATCATGGACGCGACCGGGTCCCGGGACCTGAAGCTGTGGTTCGCCGACGGCACCAACTACCCGGGCCAGGACGACATCGCCGCCCGCCAGGACCGGCTGGCCGAGGCGCTGGCCGAGGTGTACGGGCGGCTCGGCGACGACCAGCGGATGCTGCTGGAGTACAAGTTCTTCGAGCCGGCCTTCTACACCACCGACGTGCCCGACTGGGGCACCTCGTACGCGCACTGCCTGAAGCTCGGCCCGAAGGCGAAGGTCGTCGTCGACACCGGGCACCACGCGCCGGGCACCAACATCGAGTTCATCGTCGCCTTCCTGCTGCGCGAGAAGAAGCTCGGCGCCTTTGACTTCAACTCCCGCTTCTACGCGGACGACGACCTCATGGTGGGCGCGGCCGACCCGTTCCAGCTCTTCCGGATCATGCACGAAGTGATCAAGAACGGCGGGCTGGAGGCCGCGAACGAGGTCAACTTCATGCTCGACCAGTGCCACAACATCGAGGCGAAGATCCCGGCCGTCATCCGCTCCGTCATGAACGTGCAGGAGGCCACCGCCAAGGCGCTGCTCGTGGACACGGGGGCGCTGCAGGCAGCGCAGCGTTCCGGCGACGTGCTCGCCGCGAATGGCGTCCTGATGGACGCGTACAACACGGATGTGCGGCCGTTGCTCGCGGAGGTGCGGGAGGAGATGGGGCTGCGCCCGGACCCGGTCGCCGCGTATCGCGCCTGCGGGTGGCAGGAGCGGATTGCCGCGGAGCGGGTGGGCGGCACGCAGGCCGGGTGGGGCGCCTGAGAGGCTGCCGCGCTCTGTTCAACGGCGACTGCCGGTCGGCTGTGGCTGGTCGCGCAGTTCCCCGCGCCCCTGACGGGGCGCCACCTCAGACTCCCATCGTGAAGGACTGAAACACTCATGGCATCCCACCCCGAAGTCGACGCCCTGCTGGAGCGCGCTCACCGCCTCGGTGCCGATCCGCGTAATACCAACTACGCGGGCGGCAACGCCTCCGCCAAGGGGGTCGCCACCGACCCCGTCACCGGTCGGCCCACCGAGCTGATGTGGGTCAAGGGCTCCGGGGGCGACCTCGGCACGCTCAAGGAATCCGGTCTGGCCGTGCTCCGCCTGGACCGGCTGCGCGCGTTGACCGAGGTGTACCCGGGCGTGGAGCGCGAGGACGAGATGGTCGCCGCGTTCGACTACTGCCTGCACGGCAAGGGCGGCGCGGCGCCGTCGATCGACACCGCGATGCACGGTCTGGTCGACGCCGCGCACGTCGACCACCTGCACCCCGACTCCGGCATCGCGCTGGCCTGCGCCGCCGACGGCGAGAAGCTGACCGCCGCGTGCTTCGGCGAGCAGGTCGCCTGGGTGCCGTGGCGGCGCCCCGGCTTCCAGCTCGGCCTGGACATCGCCGCGATCAAGGAGGCCAACCCGCAGGCCGTCGGCGTCGTCCTCGGCGGCCACGGCATCACCGCCTGGGGCGCCACCTCCGAGGAGTGCGAGCGCAACGCCCTGTGGATGATCCGTACGGCCGAGACGTTCCTCGCCGAGCAGGGCAAGGCGGAGCCCTTCGGGCCGGTCGTCGAGGGGTACCAGGCGCTGCCCGAGGACGCGCGCAAGGAGCGGGCCGCCGCCCTTGCCCCGGTGATCCGCGGCCTGGCTTCGGCCGACAAGCCGCAGGTCGGCCACTTCACCGACACCGAACCGGTACTGGACTTCCTCGCCCGCGCCGAACACCCCCGGCTCGCCGCCCTCGGCACCTCCTGCCCCGACCACTTCCTGCGTACCAAGGTCCGCCCGCTCGTCCTGGACCTGCCGCCCGCCGCCCCGCTGGACGAGGCGATCGCGCGGCTGAAGGAGCTGCACGAGGAGTACCGGGCGGAGTACCGCGCCTATTACGAGCGGCACGCCACCCCCGACTCCCCGCCGCTGCGCGGCGCCGACCCGGCGATCGTGCTGGTCCCCGGCGTCGGCATGTTCAGCTACGGCAAGGACAAGCAGACCGCGCGGGTGGCGGGCGAGTTCTACCTCAACGCGATCAATGTGATGCGCGGCGCCGAGGCGGTGTCGACGTATGCGCCGATCGCGGAGGCGGAGAAGTTCCGGATCGAGTACTGGGAACTGGAGGAGGCCAAGCTCCGGCGGATGCCGGCGCCCAAGCCGCTGGCCACTCGGGTCGCGCTGGTCACCGGCGCCGGTTCGGGCATCGGAAAGGCCATCGCGCACCGGCTGGCCGCCGAGGGCGCGTGCGTCGTGGTCGCCGACCTGAATGAGGAGAGCGCGGCCGCGGTGGCCGAGGAGCTGGGCGGCGCCGACAAGGCCGTCGCGGTGACGGTCGATGTCACGGACGAGGATCAGATTGCCGCCGCCTTCAAGGCCGCCGCGCTCGCCTTCGGGGGCGTCGACCTGGTCGTCAACAACGCGGGCATCTCCATCTCCAAGCCGCTGCTGGAGACCACCGCGAAGGACTGGGACCTGCAGCACGACATCATGGCCCGCGGCTCCTTCCTCGTCTCCCGCGAGGCGGCCCGCGTGATGACCGCGCAGGACATGGGCGGCGACATCGTCTACATCGCCTCCAAGAACGCCGTCTTCGCGGGCCCGAACAACATCGCGTACTCCGCCACCAAGGCCGACCAGGCGCACCAGGTCCGGCTGCTCGCCGCCGAGCTGGGCGGGCACGGCATCCGCGTCAACGGCGTCAACCCCGACGGGGTGGTGCGCGGCTCCGGGATCTTCGCGGGCGGCTGGGGCGCGCAGCGCGCGGCGACGTACGGGATCGAGGAGGAGCAGCTCGGCGAGTTCTACGCCCAGCGGACCCTGCTCAAGCGCGAGGTGCTGCCGGAACACGTCGCGAACGCGGTGTTCGCGCTCACCGGCGGCGACCTCACCCACACCACCGGCCTGCACATCCCCGTCGACGCCGGCGTGGCCGCCGCGTTCCTGCGCTGACGCGGGGGCGACGTGACCGGCACACTCTCCTTCGCCGCCGTGGATCTCGGCGCCACCAGCGGGCGCGTGATCCTCGGCCGGGTCGGCCCGGACAGCCTCGATCTCACCGAGGCGCACCGGTTCGCCAACACCCCGGTGCGGCTGCCCGACGGGCTGCACTGGGACACGCTCGCGCTCTACCAGGGCGTACTGGACGGACTGCGCGCGGCGGCGCGCGCAGGCGGCGCGGCGTCCGTCGGCGTCGACACCTGGGCGGTGGACTACGGGCTGCTGGACGCCGACGGCGCGCTGCTCGGCCAGCCGTACCACTACCGGGACGGGCGTACGGAGGGCGCCGCCGAGCGGGTGTGGGCCGCGGTGGGGCCCGAGGAGCTGCACGCGGTCACCGGGCTGCAGCACCTGCCGTTCAATACCGTGTACCAGCTCGAAGCGGCCCGGGGCAGCGCGCCGCTGGCCGCCGCGCACACCCTGCTGCTGATCCCGGACCTGCTCGTCCACTGGCTGACCGGCACGGTCGGCGCGGAGGAGACCAACGCCTCCACCACCGGGCTGTTCGACGCCCGTACCGGCGCCTGGTCCGCCGCGCTGCTCGACCGGCTCGGCATCGACCCGGCGCTGCTGCCGCCGCTGCGCCGCCCGGGGGAGCCGGCCGGCACGCTGCTGCCGCACGTCGCCGAGTACACCGGCCTGGCCGCGGCGACCCCGGTGACCACCGTCGCCTCCCACGACACCGCCTCCGCGGTCGCCGCCGTGCCGGCCACCGGGCCCGATTTCGCGTACATCTCCTGCGGCACCTGGTCGCTGGCCGGGCTGGAGCTGGCCGCGCCCGTCCTCACCGAGGAGTCCCGGGCCGCCAACTTCACCAACGAACGCGGCATCGACGGCACGGTGCGCTACCTGCGCAACATCATGGGCATGTGGCTGCTGGAGGAGTGCCGCCGCACGTGGGAGGCGGAGGGCTCGCCCGCCGCCCTGTCCGACCTGCTCGCCGAGGCCGCGCGGGAGGAGCCGTTCGGCGCGCTCGTCGACCCGGACGCGCCCGAGTTCCTGCCGCCGGGCGACATGCCCGCGCGGATCCGGAGCTTCTGCCGCCGTACGGGTCAGCGCGCCCCGGAGAGCCGGGGCGCCGTCGTCCGCTGCATCCTGGAGAGCCTGGCCCTGGCCCACCGGCGCACCCTGCGGCAGGCCGCCGAGCTTGCCGGGCGGGAGATCCGCGTCGTCCACCTGGTCGGCGGCGGCAGCCGCAACGAGCTGCTCTGCCGGCTGACCGCCGACGCCACCGGGCTGCCCGTCGTCGCGGGCCCCGCCGAGGCCACGGCGCTCGGCAACGTCCTCGTACAGGCCCGCGCACACGGCCTCGTCCCCGACCGCGCCGCGATGCGCCGCCTGGTCGCCGCGACCCAGCCGCTGCGCCATTACGCGCCGCACGGCGACCGCGCCGCCTGGGACGCCGCCGCTGCCCGCATCGGGGTGGCCTGAGCGGCGCGCATTGGTCCGAGTGAGGTGCGGAGCGGCCCGGTCCGTTTTCACCGCTCGCCTTCAGGGGCACTCGTGACTCCATGAGAAGCACGGAGGGTACGGGCGACGCGGACACCACCACCGCGCTCACCCTGTACATCAATGGCGAACGCCGGGCACACGTCGTCGACAACCGCACCACGCTGCTCGACCTGCTCCGCGAGGAAGTACGGCTGACCGGCGCCAAGAAGGGCTGCGACCACGGCCAGTGCGGGGCCTGCACGGTCCTGCTGGACGGCCGCCGGGTCAACTCCTGCCTGCTGCTCGCGGTGGCCGCCGACGGCGCGCGGGTGACGACCGTCGAGGGCCTGGCCGAAGGGGACGCGCTCCACCCGCTCCAGGAGGCGTTCATCGCGCACGACGGCTTCCAGTGCGGCTTCTGCACGCCCGGCCAGATCTGCTCCGGCGTCGGCGCGATCGCCGAGGCACAGGCCGGCTGGCCCAGCGCGGTGACGCCCGACGGCGCCCCGGACGGCCCTGTGGAGCTGACCGGCGGCGAGGTACGGGAGCGGATGAGCGGCAACATCTGCCGCTGCGGCGCGTACGTCAACATCATCGACGCGGTCCAGGAGGCGGCCCGGTGAAACCCTTCCGCTACGAGACGGCCACCGACCCCGCGACCGCCGTCGACCTGCTCTCCCGCGCACCCCGCGCGGCCTTCCTCGGCGGCGGCACCAACCTGGTCGACCTGATGAAGCTCGGGGTCGAGGTCCCCGAGATGCTGGTCGACGTGAGCCGGCTGCCGTTCGACGAGATCGAGGAGACCGACGGCGGGGGACTACGGGTGGGCGCCACCGTGCGCAACAGCACCCTCGCCGTGCACACCGCCGTCCGCGCCCGCTATCCGGCGCTCTCCCAGGCCCTGCTGGCCGGCGCCTCGCCCCAGCTGCGCAATCTCGCCACGATCGGCGGCAACCTGCTGCAGCGCACCCGCTGCACGTACTTCCAGGACATCGGCAAGCCCTGCAACAAGCGGCGGCCCGGCTCCGGCTGTCCCGCGCGCAGCGGCATCCACCGCGACCTCGCGGTCCTCGGCGCCTCCCAGCACTGCGTGGCCACCCACCCCTCGGACATGGCGGTGGCCCTGACGGCCCTCGACGCGCAGGTGCACTGCGTCTCCGCCGACGGCGAGCGGACCCTGCCGGTGGCCGACCTGCACCGGCTGCCGGGCGACACCCCCGACCAGGACACCGTCCTGCGGCACGGGGAGCTGATCACCGCCGTGGAGCTGCCCCCGCCGGTGCCCGGCGCCCGCTCGGCGTACCGCAAGGCCCGCGAACGCGCCTCGTACGCCTTCGCGCTCGCCTCGGCCGCCGCCGACCTGCGGGTGAGCGACGGCAAGGTCGAGCACGTACGGCTCGCGTTCGGCGCGCTCGCGGCCAAGCCGTGGCGCGCCCGTGCCGCCGAGGCGGCGCTGCTCGGCCGCCCCGCCACCGAGGAGTCCTTCGGCCGGGCCGTGGACGAGGAACTGGCGGCCGCCGAGCCGCTGCGCGACAACGGCTACAAGATCCCCCTGGCCCGCCGGCTGGCCGTCGCCCTGCTGACGGACCTCGCGGGCACGCACGCGGAGGGTGCGCGATGACGACCTTGCCCCGGACCCTGGGCGCGGACACCGCACGGCTGGAGAGCCGCGAGAAGGTGACCGGCACGGCGCGGTACGCCGCCGATCACGCACACCCCGACGGCCTCTTCGCCTGGGCGGTGCCCGCCACGATCGCCCGCGGCGAGATCACCGCCGTCGACACCGACGCCGCGCTCGCCGACCCCGCCGTCCTCACCGTGCTCACCCACGAGAACGCGCCCCGGCTCGCCGAAGGCGACGACCCCACCCTCGCCGTCCTGCAGTCCCGGCACGTCGCGCACCGCGGCCAGATCGTCGCGCTCGCGGTCGCCACCTCCCTCGAAGCGGCCCGCGCCGCCGCGACCGCGGTACGCCTGGACTACACCTCCGAGCCGCACGACGTCCTCCTCACCCCCGACCACCCGGGCATCTACGCGCCCGAGACCGCCAACGGCGGCCACCCCGCCGACCGGATCCGCGGCGACTTCGACACCGCCTACGCCGAGGCCGCCGTACAGCACGACGCCGTCTACGAGACCCCGCCGCTGCACAACCACCCCATGGAGCCGCACGCCGCCACGGCCTGGTGGGAGGGCGAGCGGAAGCTGTGCCTGCACGATTCCAGCCAGGGCTCGTCGACCGTTCAGCAGATGCTGGCCCAGCTCTTCGCACTGGGCCCCGAGCAGGTGCTCGTCACCAGCGAGCACGTCGGCGGCGGCTTCGGCTCCAAGGGCACCCCGCGCCCGCACGCGGTACTCGCCGCCATGGCGGCCCGCGTCACCGGCCGCCCGGTCACCCTCGCCTTCGCGCGCCAGCAGATGCCCGCCGTCACCGGCCACCGCGCCCCGACCATCCAGCACATCCGCATCGGTGCCGACCGCGACGGCCGCATCCAGGCCCTCGCGCACGAGATCACCACCCAGTCCTCCACGGTCCAGGAGTTCGTCGAGCAGGCCGCGGCGCCCAGCCGGACGATGTACGTCTCGCCGGCCAGCCGCACCACCCACCGGGTGGCCCGGCTGGACGTGCCCACCCCGTCCTGGATGCGCGCGCCCGGCGAGTGCCCCGGCATGTACGCGCTCGAAGCGGCCATGGACGAACTCGCCCTCGCCTGCGACCTGGACCCCATCGAACTGCGGGTACGCAACGAGCCCGACCGCGAGCCGGACTCCGGCCGCCCCTACAGCAGCCGCCACCTCGTGGAGTGCCTGCGCGAGGGCGCCCGCCGCTTCGGGTGGCAGGACCGCGACCCGCGCCCCGCGGCGCGCCGCGACGGCCGGCTGCTGCTCGGCACCGGCGTGGCCGCCTCGACGTACCCGGTGATGGTCGCCCCGTGCCACGCCGAGGCGCACGCCCGCGCCGACGGGCTGATCGACGTCCGCGTGAACGCCACCGACATCGGCACCGGCGCCCGTACTGTCCTCGCGCAGATCGCCGCCGACGCGCTGCGGCTGCCCCTGGACCGGGTCCGTGTCCACGTGGGCTGCAGCGAGCTGCCCGAGGCCCCGGTGGCCGGCGGCTCCTCCGGTACCTCCTCGTGGGGAGCGGCGGTGCACAAGGCGTGCGACGGGCTGCGGCGCGCGCTGGAGGAACACAGCGAAGTACCGGCGACGGGCCTGACGGTCGGCGCCGACACCACGGAGGAGAGCAAGGGCGGCAAGGAGTACGCGCGGCACGCGTACGGCGCCCAGTTCGCCGAGGTACAGGTGGACACCGCGACGGGCGAGACCCGGGTACGGCGGCTGCTCGGCGTCTTCGCCGCGGGCCGCATCCTCAATCCGCGCACCGCCCGCTCGCAGTTCCTCGGCGGCATGACGATGGGCCTCGGCATGGCCCTGACGGAACACAGCACGATGGACCGCGAGTTCGGCGACTACGCGGAACGCGACCTGGCCATGTACCACGTGCCGGTCTGCGCCGACGTGCCGGACATCGACGTGCACTGGATCGAGGAGGAGGACCCGCACCTGAACCCGATGGGCTCCAAGGGCATCGGCGAGATCGGCATCGTCGGCACGGCTGCGGCCGTCACCAACGCCGTCCATCACGCCACGGGCGTACGCATCCGTGCGCTCCCTGTCACCCCCGACGCGCTGCTGCCGCACCTGCCCTGAGCGTACGGGCCGGGTACGGCAGCGGAGGTGACGGTGCGTCAGGTCGTTGGCAGGGCGGCGGCGAAGCGCGTCGCGATCGACGCGGGCGCGGTGATCGCGCCGCCCACGACGACGCCCCACGCGCCCGCGTCGATGGCCGCCCGGGCCTGCTCGGGGGTGTGCAGCCGCCCCTCGGCGAAGACGGGAACGGCCACGCGCCCGGCCAGCTCGGCGACCAACTCCAGGTCGGGGCCCGGCTGCTGACGGCTGTACGGGGTGTAGCCGGACAGGGTCGTGGAGACCACGTCGGCGCCGAGCGCGGCCGCCGCCACACCCTCCTCCACCGTGGAGACATCGGCCATCAGCAGCCCGCCGAGGGCATGCACCGCCTCGACCGTCTCGCGCAGCGGGCAGCCGTCCGGGCGCGGCCGTGAGGTCGCGTCGACGGCGACGATCTCCGCGCCGGCCTCGGCGACGGCCCGCGCGTGCGCCGCGGTCGGCGTGATGTAGACCCCCTGGGCACCGTCCTTCCACAGCCCGATGACCGGCAGGCCGACGACGGACCGGATGGCCCGGATGTCGTCCACGCCCTGCACGCGCACCCCCGCCACCGGCGCCCCCGCGGTCACCGAAGCGGCCATCGCGGCCATGTGTTCCGGCGCGCGCAGCGGGTCGCCGGGCGGGGCCTGGCACGACACGACCAGCCGGCCCCGCAGCCCGTCGAGCAGCTCACGGACACGGGCGGCGGGCATGGTGGTCCGGCTGGGGGCGGGTGAGGTCTCGGTCATGCGGTGTCCTTGTCCTTCGCATCGTTGTCGTGGTCTGCCGACGGTCGGCCCTCCAGCAGCAGGGCAGCCGCGCCGATCACCGCGGCGCGGGGCCCGAGCGCGGCGGGCACGGGCCGTACGCCGGCGGGGCCGGGCAGCAGCTCGGCGGCGAACGCCTCGGTCAGCGGCTGCCAGAACGGGGCGCCGATGGAGGCGACGCCACCGCCGATCACCACCCGCTCCGGGTCCACGGTGTTGACCAGCCCGGCCAGCGCGCGGCCCAGCGCACCCGCGCCCTCGGCGAGGGCGGTACGGGCGGCCTCCGCACCGGTACGAGTCGGGGTGTGGCTCTCCGCCAGCGCCGCGACCGTCCGCAGGTCGTGCACGTCCGCGTCCCCGGTCAGCTCGCGGAACCGCGCGGTGATCGCGGGGCCGGAGGCGACGGCCTCCAGATGTCCCGCACGGCCGCAGTTGCACGGCCGCCCCGCGGCTTCGGGCACCGCGATATGGCCGAACTCGCCCGCCGTCCAGTGCGCACCGCGCAGCAGCCGCCCGCCGGTGACCAGCCCGCCGCCGATGCCGGTGCCCACGCTCACGTACAGCACGGAAGCGCGGCCCGCGCCGGCGCCGTAGGTCTGCTCGGCCAGCGCGAAGACGTTGGCGTCGTTGTCGGCGGCCACCGGCAGCCCGAGGCGGGCGCTCAGCTCCTCGCTCAGGCGGGTGCCCGCCCAGCCGGGGAGCAGTGCGTTGGCCGACAGCACCACGCCCCGGTCGCGGTCGATGACCCCGCCCGTACCGATGCCCAGGCCCTCCGCGCCTTCCCACCCGGGCAGTTCGCGGACGGCCGCCGCGATGGCGTCGAGCACCGCGGCGCGGCCCTGCGCCGCGGGCGTGGGCCGGACGAGCGAGGCCAGCAGTGCGCCGTCCGCGGAGACGACACCGGCGGCGATCTTCGTGCCGCCCACGTCGACGCCGAGCAGCGTACGCGGCGGGGCCCCATGAGCCCGTACGTGTGCCTCCCGCGCGGCCGTCACGGCTGCGCCCTGCGGACGGTGAAGCGGATGTCGTAGCGGTCGGCGCGGTAGATCGTGGTCGTCGCCTCGACCGGGGTGTCACGGCGGTCCAGACCGACCCGCTGCACCCGCAGCCCCGAGCTGCCCAGCGGGACGCCGAGCAGGGCCGACTCGGTGTCGTCGAGGTCGACGGCCCGGATGATCTGGTCGGCGGAGCGGATGTCCAGCCCGTACCGCTCGTTGAGCAGCGCGTAGAGCGAACCCGTCAGGTCCTCCTCGACGAGCCCGGGGACGCGGTCCGCCGGAAAGTGGACGTTCTCCAGGCACATGGGAGAGCCGTCGGCGAGCCGCAGCCGGGAGACGCGGACGACGTCGGAGTCCGGCGCCACGCCGAGCCGCTCGGCGAGCTGCCGGCCGGCCCGTACCGTCCCGGCCGCCAGCAGCCGCGAGGCCGGTTCGAGGTTCCGCTCGGCCATGTCCTCGGAGAACGAGGTGAGGGTGAGCGACTTGGAGACGACGGGGGGAGCGACGAACGTGCCCGCGCCCTGCACCCGGTAGACACTGCCCGCCGCCTCCAGCGCGTCCAGCGCCTGCCGGACGGTGTTGCGCGAGACGCCGTGGCGTGTGGCGATCTCCCGCTCCGTGGGCAGCGGTGTGTGCGGGGGAGCCCCGGCCATCTCGGCCAGCAGCGCCAGCCGCAGTTCCTCGTGCTTGGCCTGTCGGGCCACGCTTCACCATCCCCACTCGGAGTCCGATAGGTACCCATCATAGGTACCAACCAATAGAGAAAATAACACGGCGTCTCTTGTGCTGCGCCCTTGTCACTGTCAAATTGGTACCGTCCAATCGCAACGGAAAAACGGAAAAGGGGTACGTGATGGCGGCAGCCGCTACCACCGTGGTGCCGAGAGACGCCGGTCTGCGGCCGGTGATCGGCGTGGCCCTGGTCGCCGCGCTCGGCGGCCTGCTGTTCGGCTACGACACCGGCGTCATATCCGGTGCCCTGCTCACGATCGAGTCGGACTTCCAGCTCTCCGCCTTCGGCTCCGGCGTCGTGGTGAGCGCGATCCTGGTCGGCGCCATGGCCGGTGCGGCGGCCGCGGGCAACCTCGCCGACCGGTACGGCCGCCGCCCGGTCCTCGTCGCCGCGGCGGGCGTCTTCACGCTCGGCGCCGCCATGGCAGCGCTCGCGCCGTCCGCCGCGCTGCTGACCGCCGCCCGCCTCGTCCTCGGCCTGGGCATCGGTACGGCCTCCAACCTCGTCCCGGTCTTCATCGCCGAGGTCGCGCCGCCCCGGTACCGCGGCCGGCTGGTCGGCCTGAACCAGCTGATGATCACCCTCGGCATCGTCCTCGCCTACCTGGCCAACTACGGCCTGGAGCACGCCACCCACAGCTGGCGCTGGATGTTCGGACTCGCCGCCGTGCCCGCGCTGCTCTTCGGCGCCGGGATGCTGCTGATGCCCGAATCCCCGCGCTGGCTGGCGCTGGGCGGCCGTACCGAGCGGGCCCGGGCCGTCCTCGTACGGCTCCGCGGTCCGGGCGACCCGGCGGCGGTGGACGCGGAGCTCGCCGAGATGGCCGCGCGGCCGGAGGGCCGGACGGAGGCGGCGCCCCGCAGGGGACGGTGGCGGGCGCTGGCCGGCCGCTCCGTACGCCCGGCCATCGTCGCGGGCGTCGGCCTGCAGATCCTCGGCCAGGCGTCCGGCGTCAACACCGTCATCTACTACGCGCCGAAGATCTTCGAGAGCAGCGGCCTCGGCTCGTCCTCGGCCATCCTCGCCACCGTCGGCGTGGGCCTGGTCAATCTGCTGATGACGCCGGTCGGGATGTTCGCCGTGGACCGCATCGGCCGCAAGAAGCTGCTGGCGACCGGCGCCTCCGTCATGACCGTCGCCCTTGCCGGACTGGCGGTCACGCTCGCGGCCGGCGGCCAGGGCTCCTCGTCCGGCGGCCAGGGCTCCCCGTTCGCCTGGCTCGCCGTCGCGTTCGTGGTCCTCTTCATCGCCGCGGTGGCCACCACGCTCAACGTGGTCGTCTTCATCATCCCGTCGGAGCTCTACCCGCAGCGCATCCGCGGCACGGCCATGAGCGCCACCATGTTCTCGAACTGGACCATGAACTTCCTGGTCTCGCTCACCTTCCTCACCATGCTCGACGCCCTCGGCGGCGCCGCCACGTTCACGGCGTACGCGGTGGTGTGCGCGCTGCTGACGCTGTTCACCGTGCGCTGCATCCCCGAGACCCGCGGCAAGTCCCTGGAGCAGATCGAACGCGAACTCACCCGCGCGTAGCGGCTCGCTCGGCCTCCACCTGCTCCAGCGGCTTGCCCGCCGTGTTCGGCATGAACATCCCGAGGACGCCGCAGATGAGGAGCGCTCCGGTGAGGAAGGCGGCGACCGGGGTGATGCCGGTCTTGGCGAGCGCGGGGACGAAGAAGGACCAGACGCCGAGGACGACCCGCGCCATGCCGAAGGAGATGCCCTGCGCGGTGCCGCGCAGCATCGTCGGGAAGACCTCCTGGCTGATGGTCTTGTAGACGCTCTCGCCCGCCATGGCCTGGCCGACGCCGAAGAGCACCACATTGAAGACGATCACGGGCAGCGTGAAGGGCAGGACCAGGAACACCCCGTACGCGCAGATCTGCATCACCGATCCGACGGCCCACATGATCTTGCGGTGCCGGTGGCCGCGGTCGGCGTAGCGCATGTAGACCGCGACCGTACCGACGATCACCAGCGCGAAGCTGGCGCACGAGAGTGCCACGCTGGTGGCCTGACTGCCCGCGCCCAGGGTCTGGACCATGTACGGGGTGAAGATGCCGTTCGTGCCGGCCGCCAGGTTCCAGAAGAGGTAGATGCCGCCGGTGAACAGCAGCGCCCGCAGATGGGCGCCGCGCAGCAGTTCGCGGACCTTGGGACGGGCCGCGGCACCGGCCTTCGCCGCGGTCCGCCAGACCGCCGACTCGACCATGCCGCGGCGCAGCGCGTACGTCACCAGCGACACCACGAACAGGTGCAGGAAGACGATGCGGATGCCGAGCAGACCGAGGTCAGACAGGGCCCAGGCCACCAGCAGTACGACCACCGGGCCGAGACTCCAGGTCACCTGGGTCAGCCCGAGCAGCTTGCCGCGCGCCTTGGCCGGGGAGAACTCGCCGACCAGCGCGAGCGAGGTGGGCACGTCCGCGCCGACGGCCAGGCCTACGAAGAACGTGCCGGCGAACAGCATCAGCGGGTTGACCGCGAAGGCGATGAGCAGAATGGCCGCCGCGTACACGAGCAGGTCGTACTGGTAGATTCGCTTGCGGCCGAGTTTGTCGCCCAGCCGCCCGCCGATGAAGGCGCCGATCGCCGCGCCGATGGCGTTGGGGCCGATGGCCGTCAGCGCGCCGAGGCCGCTCTCGGAGAGTCCGAAGCGGTCCTGGAAGAGGGCGAGGCCGGAACTGAGCGCGACGATCGACCCGGCGTCGAGATAGGACGCCATGCCGGCCAGCCCGGTCCACTTCCACTGCTGCCGCGAGACGGCGCCGTCCTCGGCCGCCCCGTCAGCGGCGGACTGCGTGCTCTGCACGGATGTCACCTGGACTCCTTCGCCCTCGCATGTGCATTGAAACGACTCAAACAATGAATGTGAGAGCTCGACGGGTCAATAGGTGGTGCAGATTTTCTGCTTTGAAACCTTTCATTCACCGCGTCCGATCGACGCGTCCGGTCGACCACCCGGGGCGGGCGACCCGGTGCGCCTCCGGGGTGCTCGTCGGGGCGTGCTTCGAGTTGCGCTTCGAGGTGCGCTTCGGAGGTGTCCGGCATGTCGAACGCGGCGCCATCGGGCGCGGCCTCGCGAACTGCTCGTCCCGAGGGGCGCATTGCGCCGCTGACCTGCGAAAAAGAGGTCCTCGTAGGGGTGTTGGGGGCGGCCGGAATCGACTAAAATAGAAGCAGTGTTCGAGGGAGCTCACGGGGGGTCCGGGGCTCTCGACCACGACAGGAGGGACCCTGTGACGGCTGCCGTAATGTCTTCGACGCGCCCGCTGTTCGACCTGCCGTACGCCCCGCTCGCGAAGAGGCCGCTGCCGCCAGGCCGGCCGCGCGAGTGGTACATCGCTCACAACCGCCGGCTCAAGGCCATGCGTCTGGCCATCGCCCTGCTCGACTCCGGTGTGCACACGCCGGACCGGGCGCCTAACCGACTCATCCGTGACACCGCCGCGCTCGTCGGCATCCACCGCCCGTCCGACACCACCTGCCACATGGTCCGCACTCTGATGCGTTACACCCGCTGACGCGACCGCCGATGCGGAGGGGCGGGCCGGTCTTCCGGCCCGCCCCGTCGTCGTATCGGGGGCCGTATCGGGGGCGGGTCAATTGGGGTGGGGGAGAAGGCCCAGTTCGCGGGCGCGGCGGACCGCGGCGGTGCGGCGGCTCACAGAGAGCTTGCGGTAGACGCTCTTCAGGTGCGTTTTGACGGTGTTGACCGACAGCTGGAGTTCGGCGGCGATCTCGTCCGTGGCCATCGTGCGCGCCAGTTGGGCCAGTACGTCGAGTTCGCGCCTGCTGAGCGCCACGGCCGGCTGCCGGGCGGTGCCGTCGTCGCCTGCCGGGGACGCACCATTGCGCGTCGGGGACGCCCCGTTGTGGGCCGGGGACGGGGGCGCACCGTTGTGGGCCGGGCCGGTCCAGGCGCGGACCATCTGGAGCGCGGCGTGCGAGGGTTCCGTGGGCGAGCAGGCGGGCAGCGGGGGCCGCTGCGCGATCGCGGCGAGTTCGGCGGCGGCGCGGAACCGCCCGCGTAACGCTTCCAGGAGGGCGAGTTCGACGAGGCAGTCCCGGCGCAGCGCCCCGTTTCCCGCGGCACCGGCCGCCCTGAGCCCTGCCGTCAGCGCGCTCTCCGCCGCCGACAGCCGCCCGCGCCGCAGCTCGGCACCGCCGCGGACCAGCTGGATCAGCGCGCGCAGTTCGGGGCGGTCCGCCAGGGCCTCGCGGGGGAGGAGGGCGAAGAGGCGCTGTGCCTCGGCCGCCGCGTCCGGCGCCGCCGCCGGGTCCCGGGTGCGCTCCAATTGCGTACGGATCACCGCGTGCGTGAGGCGGAGCCGGGTCCGGACGGCGTGGTCGGCGGACGTCGCCGGTCCGGCGAGCAGGCGCTCCGCTTGCGTCAGGGCCGTGGCGCAGGCCGTCGCGTCACCGTGCGACAGCGCGCTCGCCGCGGCGACGAGTGCCGTTTCGGGGCTGCCGTCGGCCGGGGCGGCGGCTGCGGTGGTGAGTGCGGCTGCGGCGTGCGGCAGCCGGGTCGCCGTCAGGCCCAGTACCTGGCCTATCGCCAGCTGGTGGACGATCAGCCGGTGCGCGTACGGCCGGTCGTCCGCGGCGAGTGCGTGGCGTACCGCCTCGGAGAGCGGGCCGTTGTCGCTCAGCCAGGCCGCTGCCCGGCGGTGCAGTTCGGCGACCTGCCCCGGGCGTTCCTCGAGCAGCCGGCGGCGCAGCGCCTCGCCGGTCATGCGGTGGTACCGGTACCAGCCGTGCCCACACGCTTCGAGGGACGCGTGCGCGCCGGCCACGGTGGCGAAGTGCCGGCCCGCCCGGTCGCCCGCCACCGCGGCGGCCAGCGCCGCGTTCACCCGGTCCAGAATGCTCGTCGCCAGGAGCAGGCCGCGCACTTCGGACGGCTGCCCGTCCAGTAACTCCTCGACGAGGTAGCCGACGACCGCGTCGTCCGTGCCGCTGAACCCTGTCGCGTACCGCTCCGGATCGGGCTGCCGCGCCAGGGCCAGGGCGGCGAGCCGCAGCCCCGCCGCCCAGCCCTCCGTGCGCTTGCGCAGCGACGCCACGGCGGGGCGGGGGAGTGCGACGCCGTGGAGCGCGAGCAGCGCCGCCGTCTCCCGGTCGTCGAAGGCCAGCGCGCCGGTGCGGAGTTCGGCGAGGTCGCCGGCGAGGCGGTGCCGGTGGAGGTGCAGCGGCGGGTCCCCGCGCGCCGCCACCACCAGCCGCAGCGCCCGGCCGGAGTGCGTGAGCAGGTACGACACCCCGGCGGCGCACGGCGAACCGGCACCCGGCCGGAAACCGTCCAGCACCAGCACCACCGGCTCGCGCCGGGCCCTGAGCGCCTCGGCGAGCCGGGCGGCCGTCGCGAGGCCGCCGCACGCGGAACCGGGCCGTGCGGGAGCGGGCCGTGCGGGGCCGGACGGACGCCACGCCGAACCAGGCCACGGACTTCCGTCCGGTACCGCGTCCCCGTCCCGTACCGCAACGCCCGCCGCCCCCAACGCCCCTGTCACCCGCGCCCAGAAGAGGCCCGGCGGCTCCGGGGCGTCATCACACGTCACGCGGGCCACGGGGCCCGGTGCGGTGCCCGCGTGCGCCCACTGCGTCAGAAGGGCCGACTTGCCGGCTCCCGGCGGGCCGATCAGCACGGTCAGTGGTCCGAGTACACCGGCGGAGAGCCGTTCCACCAGCCGGGGCCGGGGGACGAGCCGGGTGTCCGGGGACTCGCCCATCGCCGGCCCCTCGCTTCGCGGTGTCGCTCTCGGAGCGGATGCGTCCGACGAGTGCCGACGAGTGTGCCGTCCTTTCCTGCGCGTGGCAGCCCGCGCCGACGCATCTCACTCCGGGAGCCGTACCGCCTTCCTCAACCGGCCGGGTGCCGCCCGGTCACTTTGGTGAGTCGGTCAGGTCCCCTGGAGGGCGGAGATCAGTTCCTCCTCACGGTCCTTGGTGAGCGAGGTACGGATGACGGTGGGGTTGAACGGGCGCAGCGCCTCCCGCACCCGGTCCGGCGTGGACCGCCGTACGAGGGCGAACACCGCGGCGCGCCCGGGTTCCAGCGTCCCGGCCACGTCCTTGATGAACTTGTCGTTCACGCCGACGTCGGTGAGCTTGCCGATGGCCGCGCCCGAGGCGGCGCCGACGGCCGCGCCGAAGACGGGCATCAGGAACAGCATCCCGAACAGCGTTCCCCACAGGGCGCCGCTGGCCGCCCCGGCGGCGGTGGTGTGGTACGTCTGCTCCACATGGATCTTGCCGTCCTGCGTCCGCCACGCCAGCGCGGCGTCCTCCAGGTCGAGCAGCTCCTGGCGGGAGAGTTCCTTGCCGAGCCGCATGACGGCCTCGGCCTTCTCCTTGTCGGAAAAACCGAGTACGACGAGATCGGTCATCGCAGCCTCCTACGGAACGGATCCGGCGTCCCATTGAGCCGCCGCGCGCGCCGGTCCGCGTCACCCGGAACGGGTGAAGTACGCCCGGGCCGGCCCGCCCGGTGCCGTCACGGAAGGTGTTGGTCCGGCAGGTGCCGGTCCGGCGGTCCGCGCTGCCCGTGCCAGTCGTGGACGACGACGCTGGCCACCACGAGGTCCTGGAGCGACCTGCCGTGCCGGCTGACCGGTATCCAGAGCAGGCCCCACGGGAAGGCGACGCACAGCGCCGCCCGCAGCAGGGCGCGGCCGGCGCCGAGCGGCCGTCCCGACCGCGCGGCCACCCGCAGCCCCATCAGCCGGGCCCCGGCCGTACGGCCGGCCGTCAGCCAGCTTCCCGCGAGATAGCCGACCGCGAGGGCGGCACCGCACGCGGTACTGGCCCGGGGCGGCAGGTCGGGGATCGCGAACGGCGGTCCCGTGACCATGAAGCGCACGGCCCCCGCGGCCAGCAGCGCGGCGAGCCCGATGCCGAGTACGGCGAACGTGTCGACGAGCGCGGCGGCGGTACGGGACACAAGTCCCGCCGCCCGCCCCTGCATCCGGAACGGGTCGTACTGCCGCCCGGACTCGGTCACGGCGGCGCGTCGCCCTTCGCGGGCGGGCCCGGCCCTGGGAGCTCCGGTGGGGTGCCGTCGCCGCCCCTGCGCAGCAGCCGGCCGGCGGCGCGGTTCACCAAGCGGTCGGCACGGATGGCCTGGACGCGGAACGCGTCGACGGTCTCCTCGGCCATCCCGCCGCCGGTCTCCCGCACGACCCGGCCCACGTCGATCTCCTGGAGCACCTGCTCGGTGAGTGCTACCAGGTCGATCTCCCGGAGCACCTGCTGGGTGAGTCCGACCAGGTCGATCCGCGCCACTATCGCGTCGATGTCGACCCGGTCGGCGATCCTGCGGACATCGACCCGGTCCGCCACGGCATCGGGATCCACCCGGGCCACGACGGCGTCGACATCCACCCGGGCCACCACCGCGTCGAGGTCCACCCGAGCTACCACCGCGTCCAGGTCCAGCTGCTCGAGCACGGGGCTCAGCACCGTACGGACCACTGCCCGGACCGTCGTACGGAGCGTCACCCGGACCGTCGTACGGGCCAACTCCTGGACACTTTCCGCCACTTGTGCCACACCCGCCGGTACGAGCCACCGTGCCGCGGCCCGGCCCCAGGTGACGGCCCAGCCGCCGGTGTGTTCCTTCACACCGGCATCGCAGCACACCCGGCAGGGCCCGGCCTCCTCCGTAACGGGTGAACGGACCCGGGGCCGGAAACCGCGCTCTCAGTTCCGGTACACGTCCACGATCCGGTCGATCACCGCGGCGGTCGTGCGCAGTTCGTCCTCCGAGAAGCCGTCCAGCGCGTCGGCGAGCCACTGCCGCCCCGTCGCCTCGGCGCGCAGTACGACGTCCCGGCCCTGTTCGGTGATCCCGGCCCGGCGCACCCGCTGGTCGCCGGGCTCGGGCGCGGTCGTGACGAGGCCCTGGTCCTCCAGGCGCCGGACCTCCCGGGTGACGTGAGGGGCCTTGACCATCAGGGCCTCCGCCAGCTCGCCCAGGCGCAAGGGGGAGGGGGCCGTCGCGAGCGCGCGCAGGAGGGCGAGGGATCCGCGGTCGACGGCCACACCCGACTCCGAACGGAGCCGCTTGTGCGTGCGGTTTCCGGCCATTACGTAGGCGAGTCCGGAGAGGGACGCGTACAGGTCGCTCATCGGGGCCCGGTCGGGGGATTCGGTGTGGTCCACGCCCCGATCATGTCGTACGGACGGGATGGATGGACCCGGCGGGACGCCCGGGGGCGGGTTGGCGGAAAACGTGCCCATTGCATGGACCGGGTGGAAGTACGGGATTCCCGCGCGGTGATCTCGGTGTTACCGTCGGCAGCACGTAGTTACTTTTGTTAAGTAAGGCGCGGGCGAGGGCTGCCTGAAGGAGGTCGGTACCTGCCCAGGAAAGCGTCAAGCGCCAACCCCGTTCCGCCGTTTCCCAAGGGAGAAGCCGTGCGCATCACCATCGACGAGGACAAGTGCTGCGGTGCCGGACAGTGTGTGCTGGTCGCGCCCGAGGTGTTCGACCAGCGTGACGAGGACGGCGTGGTGGTCCTGCTGGACGCCGAGCCGCCGGAGCGGCAGCGCGCGGCCGTCACGGAGGCGGCGCAGATCTGCCCCGCGGCGGCCATCACCCTCGCCTGATCCACCGTCAGCAGCGACCGCCGACCTCTCGTCCCCATCGGCTCCTGAACCGACCCGTCGTCACCATCCGCTCCTGCCCCGCCCCACCGTGGAAGGACAACGATGACCCAGGCCCCCGAAGCGCCCGCCTTCACCACGCAACGCGCCACCGGCTGCCCCTTCGACCCGCCGCCCGCGTCCCAAGAGCTGCGCGCGCAGGCCCCGGTGACCCGTGTGTCGCTGTGGAACGGGTCGACGGCATGGCTGGTGACCCGGCACGAGGACCAGGTCGCGGTGTTGCGCGACCCCCGTATCAGCGCGGACAACGAGCGCCCCGGCTACCCCAGCCTCAGCGCCGCCGCAGCGGCCACCCGCGCCGACAACCGCACGTTCATCACGATGGACGAGCCCGAACACAACGCCCAGCGGCGCCGGTTCACCGGCGACTTCACCATCAAGCGCACGCAGGCACTGCGCCCCCGCATCGAGCGCATCATCACCGACCTGCTCGACGCCATGGAACAGGCGGGCCCGCCGGCCGACCTGGTCACCGCGTTCGCGCTGCCGCTGCCGTCGCTGGTGATCTGCGAACTGCTCGGCGTGCCGTACGAGGACCACGGCTTCTTCCAGCGCGCCAGCGCCGTACTCATCGACACCCGCAGCGACCCCGAGGCCGCCCTCGCCGCGTCCCGGGAACTGACCGACTACCTCGGGAAGCTCGTCGAGTCCAAGGCCGCGAATCCCGGCGACGACCTCCTCAGCCGCCTGGCCACCCAGTACCTGAACACCGGCGAGAGCACGGTCGACGAGTGTGCCAAGCAGGCCCGGCTGCTGTTGGTCGCGGGGCACGAGACGACCGCCAACATGATCGCGCTCGGTACGTGTGCCCTGCTCCAGCACCCCGACCAGCTGGCCGCGGTCCGGGACGGCGACCCGCGGCGCGTGGCGAACGCCGTCGAGGAGCTGCTGCGGTACCTGACGATCACGCACATGGGGCGGCGCCGCGTCGCCGTCGCGGACATCGAGGTCGGCGGGCAGCTCATCCGGGCGGGCGAGGCGTTGATCTGCGCGGGCGACCTGGCCAACCGGGACCCGGAGGTCTTCGCCGACCCCGACCGCCTGGACGTGGACCGGTCGGCCCGCGCGCACCTGGCGTTCGGCTCGGGCCCGCACCAGTGCCTGGGCCAGAACCTCGCCCGTATCGAGCTGCAGCTCGCCTATCCGGCGCTGCTGCGGCGGTTCCCGGGCCTCCGGCTGGACCGGCCGCTGGAAGAGGTGCCGTTCCGTACGGACATGGCCGTCTACGGCGTGCACGAGCTGCCCGTCAGCTGGTGAAACGGCGCTGCCGGTCAGCCGGTGAACGGCTGACCGGTCCCGCGCCATACGGCCTCGTGCTCAGCCGACCGGCAGCCGGCTGCTGATCTTGTGCGTCTTGCGGGCCGTGCGGGCGCGCAGCGCCGCCTCGCGGCGGGCCTGTTGTGCCGCGTGCCGGCCCTGCCAGGCGAGGGACGGCTTGCCGTGGGTGTCCGCCGAGGCGATGAGCAGCCCGCCGAGCATGGAGAGGTTCTTGAGGAACTGGATGCGCTCCTGGGTGCGCGTCTGTTCGTCCTCCGCCTCCCAGAACCGGTGCCCGGCGAGGGTCGTGGGCACCAGCGTGGCCGCGATGGCCAGCGCGGACGCCCGTGGGAAGCGGCCGATCGCCAGCAGGGAGCCGGCCACCAGCTGGACGCCGCCGCTGATCCGGACGAGCTGCTCGGTCTGTTCCGGCAGGCCGGGGATGCGCTGGGCGATCGGCTGGGCAACCGGCTCGGCGGCCGGGACCAGGGGCTCGGGGTTACGCAGGGTCTGGAAGCCCTGGATGACGTAGGTCGAGGCCAGCATGGGCCGGGCGAGAAGTCGCAGTACAAGCATGGCCCACGAGTGCCCCTTCGGGCCGGACCTCATCCCTCGCTTTCGCCCGCGCCCCTCGGATGGGGCAACCACCGCTCCGGCCGCCCTTCACTCTCCGCCCGGCACCGTCTTTACTTCAGTCGTGACCTACGAGATCCGCGCCCTCCCCGCCGACGACGCCGGCCCGCCCACCGGACCGTCCCCGGAGGACCGGGCCCCCCGCCTGATCGACAAGCTGCTGCCCGCCCCCGTGATCACGGCCGAGGCCTTCCACGACGCCCCCGTGTCGGAGATGTTCCCCGAGGAACGGGCCCTGGTGGCCGACGCGGTACCGAAGCGGCAGCAGGAATTCGGTACGGTGCGCGGCTGCGCCCGCGACGCGCTCGCCCGCCTGGGCTTCGCCCCCGCGCCCCTGCTGCCGGGGCCCGACCGCGCGCCGCGCTGGCCGGCCGGCGTCGTCGGGGCGCTCACCCACTGCACCGGCTACCGCGCTGCCGCGGTCGCTCGCGCCACGGACGTGCTGACCCTGGGCCTGGACGCGGAGCCGCACGAGCCGGTGGCCGATCCGGGCGTACTGGAGCTGGTCACCCTCCCCGAGGAGCGGGCCCAACTGGCCGGGCTGGCCGAGCTGATGCCCGAGGTCTGCTGGGACCGGCTGATCTTCAGCGCGAAGGAGAGCGTCTACAAAGCCTGGTACCCGCTCGCCCGCCGCTGGCTCGGTTTCGAGGACGCGCACCTCACCCTCGACCCGACGGACGCCACCTTCACCGCCCGCCTCCTCGTCCCCGGGCCGGTCGTCCGGGGCCGGGAGCTCACCGGCTTCAGCGGCCGGTGGCTGATCGGATCGGGGCTGGTGACGACGGCCGTCGTGCTGCCTGCCTGACGCCGTACGGCAGCGGATGCGGGGCGGCGTGCGTGGGCGCAGCCTGGTAGGGGACCCAAAAGGGAGCATACGGGTCACGAAGTCACGGAACCGCAGGTCACAGGAGTGACTATCGGTACGTTTGCGTTTCGATCGGAGCGGGGCGTACGCTCGAAAGAGCCTAAGAGTACGAAACAGTTTCGATCCGTTGTTCGGGGTGGGCATGTCCGTCACCACGCCGCCGTCCGCCGCCCCCGCGCCGCGTCACGGCGAAGGGGCAGCGCGGCGGACGCGGCTCTCGCCGGAGCGCGAGAGCGAGTTGTACGCCGCGGTCCTGGACCTGGTGCGCGAGGTCGGGTACGAGAACCTCACCCTGGACGCCGTCGCCGCCCGCTCCCGGTGCAGCAAGGCCACGCTGTACCGCCGCTGGCACGGGAAACCCCGGCTGGTGTGCGCCGCGCTGCGCCATCTGCGGCCGTTCTCGCTGGAGGACCTGGACACCGGTTCGCTCCGCGGTGACGTGCACGAGCTCGCCCGGCGGATCGGGGACGCCAAGAAGGACATCGACCTGATGCGCGGCATCACGCACGCCGTGCACAGGGATCCGGAGCTGGCCGAGGCCATGCACACGGCCCTGATCGAACCCGAACTGGAGGTGATGCAGGCGATGCTCGACCGGGCGGTCGCCCGCGGCGAGGTCGACCCCGGCTGCCCGGCGATCCCCTTCTTCCCGCACGCACTGTCCGGCGCCGTCTTCGCGCGCCCGATGATCGAGCAACGCCCCGCGGACGCCGCGTACCTCACGCGCTACCTGGACGCCGTGCTGCTTCCCGCCCTGCTGCGGACCTGAGAGCCCGTGACACAGGCTCTGCCGCCCGCGCGCGACGCCGGGCGGCACGCACGAGAACCATCCCCGAGGACCCCGGAAGAGGAGCACCGGGCCCCGGAAGATCCGAAGGACTCCGTATGACCTCCACCCGTGTCGATGCAGGCGCCGACGCCGGGCAGCCGGCCGAGGCGCCGTCCGGCGGCCGGGCGACGGGGCACACCCCCCACCGCTGGTGGGTGCTGGCCGTCATCGGCCTCGCCCAGCTGATGGTGGTGCTGGACGCCACCATCGTGAACATCGCCCTCCCGTCCGCCCAGCGCGACCTGGGCTTCAACAACGACGGCCGGCAGTGGGTCGTCACCGCCTACTCCCTCGCCTTCGGCTCCCTGCTGCTGCTCGGCGGGCGGCTCGCCGACCTCTTCGGACGGAAGACGACGCTGCTGATCGGTCTGGTCGGCTTCGCCGGGTCCTCGGCACTGGCCGGTGCGGCCAACGGCTTCTCGATGCTGGTCGTCGGCCGGGCGCTGCAAGGCCTGTTCGGCGCGCTGCTGGCGCCGTCCGCGCTGTCCCTGCTCACGACGACGTTCACCGACGCCAAGGAGCGCGCCAAGGCGTTCGGCATCTTCGGTGCGATCGCCGGTTCCGGCGGCGCCATCGGACTGCTGCTCGGCGGCGTACTGACCGAGCACCTGGACTGGCGCTGGACCCTGTACGTCAACCTCGCCATCGCCGTCGTGGCGGTCATCGGCGCGCTGATCTTCGTCCGCCGCCCCGCGCCCAGCGCACGGCCCCGGCTCGACCTCTTCGGCACGCTGCTCGTGGCGGCCGGGCTCTTCGGCATCGTCTTCGGCTTCTCCAACGCCGAGACGCACGCCTGGAGCCACTGGATGTGCTGGGCCTTCCTCGCGGCCGGGGGCGTGCTGCTCCTCGCCTTCTTCCTGTGGGAGACGCGCGCCGGGCACCCGCTGCTGCCGCTGCGCGTGCTGCGTGACCGCAACCGCGCTGCGTCCTTCATATCCGTGTTCGTCTCCGGCTCCGGCATGTTCGGGGTCTTCCTCTTCCTGACGTACTACCTGCAGCAGACCCTGGAGTACACGCCGGTCAAGACCGGCCTCGCCTTCCTGCCCATGGTCGGCATGCTGATGGTGATGGCACAGCTGTCGATGAACATCCTCGTGCCCAAGATCGGCCCCAAGCCGATCGTGCCGCTGGGCATGTTGTTCGCCGGGGCCGGCATGGTCTGGCTGACCCGGCTGGACCTGGACAGCACGTATGCCGCGCACGTCCTGCCGCCGCTGCTGGTGATGGGCTTCGGCCTCGGCATGGTCATGCCGCCCGCGATGAGCCTGGCCACGCTGGGCGTCGCGCCCAGCGACCAGGGCGTCGCCTCGGCGACGGTCAACACGATGCAGCAGGTCGGCGGCTCGATCGGCACCGCGCTGTTCAACACGATGGCCGCCAGCGCCGTCACCGACTACCTCGCGGACCGCAAGCCGACCAGGCTGAACCAGGCCGAAGCCGCCCTGCACAGCTATGACGTCGCGTACTGGTGGGCCGCCGCCTTCTTCGCCGCCGGCCTGGTCATCACGGCGCTGCTGTACCGCAGGGGCAAGGCCGTCGCCGACCACGGCCCCGCCGTGCCGGTGGAGCCGGAGCACCACGAACACCACGGTCATGGCCACGGCCGGCACGGCGCCGCGCACGACACGGCCGAGCTTCCCGTGGCCGACGCGGCCACGGCGACGCCCGAGGCGGAGCCGACCCCCGTGACCGCCGCGGTCGCGACGCCGGACGGTCCCTCCGTGCACGGCCGGGTGCTGGACGCGGTCGGCGCGCCCGTGCCGGCGGCCGCCGTCACGCTGATCGACTCCCACGGCAGCCAGCTCGGCCGCGCCACGGCAGCGGCGGACGGCCGGTACGCCATGGCCACCCCGGCCGCCGGCAGCTACGTACTCGTCGGTGCGGCCGCCGGGCACCAGCCGCGCGTGGCCACCCTGGCCATCGGCGCCGAGCCGGTCGCCTTCGACCTGATGCTCGCCGGGACCGGCGGCCTGGAGGGCACGGTGCGGACCGGCTCGACGCCGGTGCCCAGCGCCCTGGTCGTGGCCACCGACGAGCGCGGTGACGTGATCGAATCGTCCTCCTCCGGCGAGGACGGCGGCTACCGCCTGGCCTCGCTCGTGCCGGGCGTGTACACCCTGACGGCGAGCGCGGCGGGTTTCCAGCCGTACGCGAGCATCGTCGAGGTCTCCGGCGGCGTGCCGACCCGTCAGGACGCGGTACTGCAGCCCGCGGCCACCCTCAGCGGCACGGTGCACAACGGCGCCGGTACGCCGCTGGGCGAGGCCCGCGTCTCGCTGCTGGACCCGGCGGGCAACGTGGTGGCGGTCCGCACGACGGGCCCGGACGGCGCGTACGCCTTCACGGACCTGGTGGGCGGCGAGTACACGGTCGTGGCCAGCGGCTATCCGCCGGCGGCCACCCCGCTGACGGTGACCGAGCAGGGCGAGGACGGCTTCGACATCATCCTCTCCCACGGGGACTGACCCCCAGGGACTGACCACAGGGTCCTTCGGAACTGCCTTCGACGGGCACAGACGGGCACAGGGGAGGGCATCGGCGCGCTGCCGGTGTCCTCCCCTTCGCCGTACGGGCGTTGGGCGTTGGACGCTGGACGCGGTCCGGCTACCGGGTTAGGTTGCCGTAGGCAACTATTAACTCCATGGCGTGTCCGGTGAGAGGCGAGGAATCGTGACAGCAGTCGTGCAGGGCATCTGTGCCCCCGGTTTCGAGAACGTCCGCGAGGAGTTCGCGCGCAACTTCGCCGAGCGCGGCGAGGTCGGCGCCGCGCTCGCGGTGACCGTCGACGGAGAGTTCGTCGTGGACCTGTGGGGCGGGCACGCCGACGCCGCCCACAGCCGCCCGTGGGAGCGGGACAGCCTGGTCAACGTCTACTCCACCGGCAAGGGCATGACCGCGCTCTGCGCCCATCTGCTCGTCGACCGCGGGGAGTTGGACCTCGACGCGCCCGTCTCCCGTTACTGGCCGGAGTTCGCCCAGGAGGGCAAGGGCGACATACCGGTGCGCTGGCTGCTCTCCCACCGCGCCGGCCTCATCGCGCCGCGCGAGCGTCTGGCCCCGGGGGACGTCTACGACTGGGAGAAGACCTGCGCCGTGCTGGCCGCCACCGAACCGTGGTGGGAGCCCGGCACCGCCCAGGGCTATCACGCCGTCAGCTTCGGTTTCCTGGTCGGCGAGCTCGTCCGCCGTATCACCGGCACCTCGCTCGGCACCTTCCTGCGCACCGAGATCACCGAACCGCTCGGCGCCGACCTGTACATCGGCACTCCCGAAGCCGAGCACGCCCGCTGCGCCGAGATGATCGGGCCCGAGGGGGGCGGCACCCTGCGTGCGATGTTCCCCGGGATGCCCGAGGGGCCGATCCGGTCGCTGGACGCGCATCCTCTGGCGGGCCTGGCCGTGGCCATGGGGCATCTGCCCCTCGGGGACGTGAACAGCGCCCCGTGCCGCAGTGCCGAGATCCCCGCGGCCAACGGCAACGCCACCGCGCGCGGCCTGGCCACGGTCTACCGCGCCCTCGCCAACGGCGAGCTGGTCGGCGCCGGCACGCTGGCGGCGATGCGCGCGCGGCAGAGCCGCGGCGACGAGATCGACCTGGTGCTCAGCGCGGCGGCCCCGGAGCGGCTGCCGTTCGCCTGGGCGGCCGGGTACATGCTCAACGGCTTCGGCTTCCTCGGCCCCAACCCCGGCACGTTCGGCCACGGCGGCGCGGGCGGCTCGCTGGCCTTCGCCGACCCCGAGAACCGGCTGTCCTACGCGTACACGATGAACAAGTTCGGCGGCAGCACGACCGGCGGCGATGTCCGCAACCTCAAGCTGGTCGAAGCGGTGTACGCGGCCCCGGCGCTCGGCGAGCGCGGGGAGTGACCCCTACGGCCGACGGGTCTGCGGCGCGGCGCGGCGCGACGCCCGCAGGCCGCGCAGCGTGACACCGGCGATCAGGGCGACCGCCACCAGGCAGGCGCAGTACCCGGTCACGCCGCCCCACGCCCCGGAGGAGTACGCGAGGCCGCCCGCCGAGCCGCCGATGGCGCTGCCGATGTAGTAGAAGAACAGGTACACCGCGGCGCCCTGGGCGCCCAGCACGGTGGACCGGCTGCCCACCCAGCCGCTGGCCACCGCGTGCGCGGCGAAGAATCCCGCGGTGAAGACCACCAGGCCGGGGAAGATCGCGCCGAGGCTCGGCACGAGCATCAGGGCCAGCCCGGCCAGCGTCACCACGAGGGCGGCGCACAGCACCACCGGCCGGCCGCGCCGGTCCACGAGACGGCCGGCTGCGGCGGAGGAGAACGAGCCCGCGATGTACGCGATGAAGAGCAGCCCCGCGGTGCCCTGGGACAGGCTGAAGGGCGGCGCGACCAGCCGGAAGCCCAGGTAGTTGTAGACCGTGACGAAGCCGGCCATGGCCAGGAAGCCGATCAGGTAGAGGCGCAGCAGGCCGCTGTCCGGGAACGCGCGGCCGATGCCCGACGCCAGCGCGCGGACGCGCGGCTCACGGGGCACGAAGCGGACCGAGGCCGGGATCGTCCGGCGGAAGACGAGCGTGCACAGGGCGGCGGCGACGCCCACCGCGCCGATGGCCCAGCGCCAGCTGCCCGTCACCTCCAGCACGCCGTCGGCGAGCAGCCGGCCGATCATGCCGCCGATGCCGTTGCCCGCCACGTACAGGCCCATGGCCTGGCCCAGCGACTCGGGGTGCACCTCCTCCGAGAGGTACGACATCGCCGTGGCCTGCAGTCCGGCCAGCGCCAGCCCCTCCAGGACGCGGATCGCCAGCAGTACGCCGAAGCCGGGCGCGAACGCGGCGGCGATGCCGAGCACGGCGGCCGCGGTGAGCGAGAGCGTCATCATGCCCGTCCGGCTCCAGGCGTCGGACAGGGCGGTCAGCGGGACCACCGCGATCGCCATCGCGGCGGTGGACACCGAGACGGTCAGCGACGAGGCGGCGGGGGAGAGGTGCAGGTCGGCGGAGAGCGCCGGCAGCAGCGCCTGGACGCAGTACAGCGTCATGAAGGTGGTCAGCCCGGCGGCGAAGAGCGCCAGGGTGGCCCGCCGGAAACCGGGGGTGCCGCGGGAATGGGCGGCGGCCGGAGGATCACCGTGCGGGGGAGTGGCGGAGGCTTCGGAGACGGTACTGCGTTCGATCACGCCTTCGACCGTAGGTACCGGAGTTCTGTTGCATCAAATGCATCGGAGTGGAGAATACGATCCACATATGGAACGAAGCGTGGAACACGGTGCCCCGGGCGACCCTCTCGCGCAGCTCTGCCCCGACCTGACGCGCTTCGCGGCCGTCGGCCGGCTGGAACACCTCTCGGCGGCGGCCGACGAGCTGCGCACCCCGCAGTCGACCGTCAGCCGCAGCGTCGTACGGGTCGAGGAGGCCGTCGGCGTCCGGCTCTTCGGCCGCGAGGGCCGCGGCATGCGGCTGACCCGCCAGGGCCGCGCCTTCCTGGCCCGCGTCGAGCGCGGCCTGGAGGAGATCGGCGCGGGCTACGAAGAGCTGCGCGCCGACACGGACGCGCCCGGCATGGTGGCGCTCGGCTTCCTGCCCGCGCTCGGCACGGCCCCGGTGCCGCTGCTGGTCCGCTGGTTCCGCGCGCTCCATCCGGGCGTCCGCTTCCGGCTGGTCCAGGACCACCCCGAGGGCCTGCTGGAGCGGCTGCGGGCCGGCGAGGTCGACCTGTGCCTGACCTCACCACTGATCGAGGAGCCGGGCGTCAGCCACCGGGCCGTCACCCACGAACCGCTGCGGCTGGTCGTCCCGGCGGGCCACCGCCTCGCGACCCGGCGGCGGGTGGACATCGCGGAGGCGGCGGGGGAGGACTTCGTGATGGCGGCGTACGGGTACGGGCTGCGCCGGCTCGTCAACGACCTCTGCGGCGCCGCCGGTTTCACCCCACGGGTGGCGTTCGAGGGAGCCGAGGTGGCGACCATCCGCGGCCTGGTGGCCGCCGGCCTCGGCGTCTCCGTCCTGCCGTCCTCGCCCGCGGTGCTCCCCGGCGTGGTCCAACTGCCGCTCACGGACGCGGACGCGTACCGGACGGTCGGCCTCACCTGGATCACCGACCGCCCCCGCACCCCGCTCGTCACGGCCTTCACCGACCTGGTGACCGGCCGCGCCCAGGAAGCCTTCGGCACGACGTTCGACGACTGAGCCGAGTGCGGTGTCCGCCGCCGGGCGCCCTCACATCTCGTGGGCCGGGTTCCCGCCCCAGCGTGCGTGCGCGGGCACCTCCTCGCCCTTCATGAGGAAGGAGTCGGGGGCGAGCGTCGCACCGTCGCCCAGCGTCACGCCGTAATGGACCAGGGTGCCGGTCCCCAGGGTGCAGCCGTTCCCGAGCGTGCTGTGGTCGGACTTGAAGGTGCCGTCCTCCTGGGAGTGGCACTGGATGACGCTGCTCACGTTGAGCGTGCAGTCGTCGCCGATCGTGACGAGCGTCCGCTCCGGCATCCGGGCGCCGTCATCGAAGAGCCGCCGCCCCAGGCGGACGCCCAGCAGCCGCCAGAACAGGCCCTTGAACGGCGTGCCGTTGAGCAGCCGCAGCTCCATCGCCTGGTGCTTCCAGAAGCGTTCGTGCTGCCAGAAGTGCGGGTGGTAGATCGAGCAGAGGCGCGGGACCTGCCGCCGGAACCGGGTACTGGCGCGCTCCAGGAGCCCGGTGTACAGGACGCTGAACACCAGGGTCAGCAGGGTGGCCAGCGCGATCGCCGCCGCGCCCCACGAGGAGTACAGCTCGACGGCGCTCCAGCCGACCGCGAGCACGCCGAAGGTGTAGATCCACCGCGCGAGCAGGAACGAGCCGAGGGTGACGAGGTTGTGCCGGTTCTTGGCCCGCAGCCGGCGGCGGAACGCGTCACCGTCCCTGAGGTGGTCGAAGGACGTGTCGCGCTCGACGGTCCGCGGGATCTCGAAGCTGGGCGAGCCCAGCAGCCCGACGCCCTCCCGGACGGGCCCGTCGACGGGGACCATCACCTTCGTGGCGAGCAGGCAGTTGTCCCCCGTCCGCCCCCGCGAGGGGTAAGTGACTTGATTGCCGAGGAAGTTGTGCGGACCGATCGTCACCCGGGTCACGCGGAAGGACGTGCTGGAGTAGTCCGCGTTCATGAGCGAGAGGCCGTCGGCGACCATGGTGCCGGTGCCGATGGAACTCAGGTACGGGCTCTCGTGCTTCACGTCCGTGCCGAAGTTCGACCCCGTCTGCTCGACCTCGGACAGGTCGTACGAGAGGCCGCGCAGGTAGTGGACGATGTACGAGCTGTCCCCGAAGAGGCGCAGGAAGAACTTGTTGTTGCTCAGCCGCGCGATCGCCCGGTGGACGGAGTAGTGGAACCCGTACAGCGGATAGACCCGGTCCGGCTTCACCAGAAGGTGGAGCAGGCGGGGCACGGTGCACACGAGGAGCAGGCCGAGCAGCAGCGAGCCGAAGAACAGCACGAACGACGCGGCCAGCGCGTCACGGTAGAACGCCCAGCTCGTGACGGGCGGCGGCTGTTCGGACAGGAACGCGGTGAGCTGCGGTGCCTCGGCGAGCAGCAGGTCGACGCCGCCGATCACCAGCGGCACGTACACGATCAGCACGGTCAGCAGCTGTGTGACGCTGTAGACCACCTTGCGCCGCGTGGGGAGGTCGGCGGGGCCGACGGTGCGGAAGTCCGTCCCGGTGGGCTGCCCGGGCGTCCCGTGCCACCGCTCGCCGGCGGGCACCGCCTGCCCGGCGTGCAGCGACGAGGCATGGCCGAGCTGCGCCCCGTCGCCGAGCGAGGTCTCGATGTCGAGCACCGTGGCCTCGCTGATGTACACGTCCTTGCCGAGGGTGACGGGGCCGGTCCGGATCCAGCCCGCCTCGGCCCGGTAGCAGCTGAGGTACGCGTCCTTGCGGATGACCGTGCCGTCGCCGACGGAGAGCAGGTCGGTGCAGACGGGCACGTGCTTGGAGAGCACCGTGACGTCGCGCCCGATCTTCGCGCCCAGCGCCTTCAGGTAGAGCACGTAGAGCGGCGAACCGGCGAACAGGACCAGCGGGTTCGTCTGGACCAGCGTCCTGACGAGCCAGAACCGGAGGTACGCCGGGCTCCAGATGCGGATCCGCTGTGCCGTCCACCGGCCGATGAGCAGCCACTTGGCCAGGATCGGCAGGACGCACACGGCGACGAAGACCGCGCCGCCGAACGCGACCGCCCGCAGGTACCCGTCGAGCAGGCCCGCTCCGGCGGCGATCCAGTCGTAGCCGCGGGCGATGACGAGTGCGGTGAGGTAGGTGTAGCCGAGGAAGATCAGCAGCTGGAGCGCCCCGCACAGGACGTACTGCGGCGTGCCGGCCCGGGCCGGTGCCACGGCCTCGGACGGGGGCGTCGGTGAGGGCACTGGTGGCCCGCCGGTCACCGGCGCGGGTGCGGGCTCCGCGAGCGCCGACGCCAGGCTGCGGATCGTCGGGTACCGGTAGATGTCCTTCATCGACACCGACGGCAGGTCGGGACGCTTCCTGACCCGGGCGCAGAACTGGGCCATCAGCAGCGAGTCGGCGCTGAGGTCGTCGAAGAAGTGGCTGTCGAGCGGCACGTGATCGACGTGTACGACGCCCGCCAGCACCTCGGCCAGCTGGCCCTCGGTGCCGGCCGACGGCGCGGCGTACACGCGTGGGACGGTTGCGGGTGCGTCCAGGTCGGCTGTCGAGACCTGGACATTCTTTCCCACCACTGGAACTCCTTGAGAGTGACGATCGAGCGGGCGGGCAGGGCGAGGTGGCGCCTTCCGCAGTCTTCGGAGAAAACGGGACAGAACCGATCCCCCAGGTTTCCGGAGCCGCCCCGCCGACCGGCCGGTGCCGCCCCGCCGACCGGCTGAGCGCAGCCCGCCGACCGGCCGGAGTGCCCCCGCCGCATGGCGGGAACCGGCCGCGGGCACCCGGAAGCAGGCAGTCGGCGTGGTACACATCGGGCGGTGGCCTGAGGGTGAGCGGAGCACGCGTGATCCGGGTACTGGTGGTGGACGACGAGGCCCTGATCCGTACGGGCTTCCAGCACATCCTGGGCGCGGCGGACGACATCGAGGTCGTGGCGGCGGTCCCCGGCGGCCAAGCGGTGCGGACCGTACGGGAGTTACGGCCGGACGTCGTACTGCTCGACATCCGCATGCCGGACGTGGACGGGCTCACCGTCCTGACCGAGCTGCGCCGGCTGCGGCAGCCGCCGGTGGTGGCCATGCTCACCACGTTCGACACCGACGAGTACGTGGCGGCGGCGCTGCGCTCCGGAGCCGACGGCTTCCTGCTGAAGGACACCGACCCCGAACAACTCCCGCACCTCGTCCGCACGTTGGCCGCCGGTGGTGTCGTGCTGTCCGCCACGGTCACCCGGACGGTCGTCAACGGCTACCTGGACAGCGGCCCCGACGCGCCCGCCGTGCGCGGCGTGGCCCGGCTGACCGCCCGCGAGCGCGCCGTACTCCTCCTCATCGCCGAAGGGCTCTCCAATGTCGAGATCGGTACGCAGATGCACCTGAGCACCGGCACGGTCAAGGACCACGTGAGCGCCATCCTCACCAAGCTGGGGGTGAGCAGCCGCGTCCAGGCGGCGCTGCTCGCCGAGCGCGCGGGGCTGCTGCGGCCGCCGCGGAGCGGGGAGGGCGCATGAACGCCTGCCGCCTGCCGGCATCGCTGAAGTCCCGCCGCCCGCCGGTGCTGTTGCTGGACATCGCCCTCATCGCCGCCATCCTGCTGGACGCCTGGGCCCACTACGAGCCGGACGAGCCGTGGGGCGCCGCGTTCTCCCTGCTCGCCGCCTTCTCGCTCGCCCTGCGCCACCGCCTGCCGCTCACGACCTTCGTGCTCACCCTGCCGGCCCTCGTGATCGCCGACGCGAAGTACGCCTCGCTGGCGGCGCTGTACACCTTCGCCTCGCTCACCCACCGCCGCCTGCTCCTGGCCGCCTGCGCCCTGACGGTCGTGGCGGGCCACGTCGTGCCGTGGCCGTACCCGGAGTACGACGACTACCAGGACACCTCCACCCTGATCCACGTCGGCTACAAGCTGGCGATGGCCGCAGCGCCCGTCTTCCTCGGCCAGCTCGTCCAGGCCCGCCGCGACCTGTCGCTGCGGCTCGCCGAGATCTCCGAGGCGCGCGACCACGAGCGGCTGCTGATCGCGCAGACCGTGCTGGCGAAGGAACGCGCCCAGCTCGCCCGGGAGATGCACGACGTGGTCTCCCACCAGGTCAGCCTGATCGCCGTTCGGGCCGGGGCGCTCCAGGTCGGCACCCGCGACCCCGCCGTGAAGGAAGCGGCGGCCACGATCCGGCGGCTCAGCGTGCAGACCCTGGACGAGTTGCGGCACATGGTCAGCGTGCTGCGTGCCTCCGGAAGCCGCCCCACGGAGCTGACTCCCCAGCCCTCCCTCGCCGATCTGCAACGCCTGGTGGGCTGCAGCGGCATCGAGGCCGAGCTGAGGACCGACCTGCCCGACGGCCTCCCGCCGCCCGTCCAGCGCGCCGTCTACCGCACCGTCCAGGAAGCCCTCACCAACGTACGCAAGCACGCCCCGGGCGCCACCGCGACGGTCCGCATCCACCACGACGACGGCACCCTGCACGCCACCGTCACCAACACCGCGCCCACCCGCCCGGCCCTGCCGCTGCCCAGCGCCTCCCACGGCCTGATCGGCCTGCGCCAGCGCGCGGAACTCCTCGGCGGCACCGTCACCGCGGCCCCCACGGCCGCCGGCGGCTTCCGGCTGCATCTGACCCTCCCGGTCGGGCCGTAGGGGTACGCGGCCGGGGGCGCCGCACCCGACCGCAACGGGCACAGGATGTCGGGTCCGGCACAGTGGTCCCTTCCTAACGTGGTGGTCGAAGGGAAGGAGGCAGGAGTGCTGGAGCGGCTGAACCAGTCCCTGGAACACATCGAGGCGCATCTCGATCAGCGGATCGAGGTGTCCGAGCTGGCACGGATCTCGATGACGTCCGAATATCACTTCCGTCGGATGTTCTCCGCGCTGGCCGGGGTCTCGCTCTCGGAGTACATCCGGCGCAGGCGGCTGACCGTCGCGGGTGCCGAGGTACTCGCCGGGCAGCGGACACTGCTGGAGATCGCGGTGCGCTACGGCTACACCTCGGGCGAGGCGTTCGCGCGTGCGTTCCGCGCCGTGCACGGCGTGGGGCCCGGCGAGGCCAGACGGACCGGTGCGGCGCTGCACTCCCAGCCACGGATGTCCTTCCGCCTCATCATCGAAGGGAACAGCAGCATGCGATACCGGGTCGTGGACAGGGAGCAGTTCCGGGTGGCCGGCAAGAAAGCCCGAGTCCCGCTCGTCCATGAAGGGATGAATCCGTCGATCGCCGACTTCATCCGGAGCATCGACCAGGAGACGATACGGCGGATCACCGCACTGTCCGACCAGCAGCCGGAGGGGATCGTCGCCGTGAGCGACGACCTCGACCCGAGCCGGGCCGAGGGCACCGAACTGGACTACTACCACGGCGTGGTGACCCGATCCGAAGTGCCCGAGGACCTGGACGCGCTCACCGTTCCGGCGGGGACGTGGGCCGTCTTCGAGAACTCCGGCCCGTTCCCGCAGGCGCTCCAGTACCTGTGGCGGGACGTGTTCACGCAGTGGTTCCCGTCCAATCCGTACCGGAGCCGACCGGGACCGGAGATCCTGCGCACCCGGCTGTCGCCGGACCGGGCGCAGGCGGACGCGGAACTGTGGATCCCCGTGGAGCGCACGGAGGTCTGAGTGGGCGGCGTCGTGAGGTGAACCCGCCGTCGGCTATGAGGCGGGCGGCCGGGCGCCGGAGCGCAGCATGGCGCGGGCGCGGTCGACCAGGGCGCGGGCGGCCGGGCTGGTCGGCCCGGCC